>JAFXYU010000222.1 GCA_017541565.1 bacterium
CTTATTACTCCGCGCACGAAAGCAATCATGCCGGTTCATTTGTATGGTCAGCCTGCAGATATGGGTAAAATTATGGACATTGCAAAACGTCATAATTTGTACGTAATTGAAGACTGCTGCCAGGCTATCGGTGCAAAATATAAAGGACAAATGGTCGGAACATTCGGCGATATCGGATGTTACAGTTTCTATCCGACCAAGAACCTCGGCGGAATGGGCGACGGCGGTTTGATTACCGTTAACAGCGAAAACCTCAAAAACAGAATTGTTGCACTCCGCAACCACGGCGGCGCAATTCGTTATCACCATGATGAAATCGGTGTTAACTCCCGTCTTGACGAAATTCAGGCAGCAATTTTGAGAGTTAAATTAAATTATATCGACGAATGGAACAAAGCAAGAAGAGAACACGCAGCAATCTATAACGACTTGCTCTCAGGATGTTCTGATATCCAAACACCAAAAGAACTTGCTGATACTTATTGCGTATACCACCAATATACGGTTAAAATTCCGAACCGTGATGAAATCCACAAAATGCTGCAAGAATCAGGCATCGGTGCTATGCTTTATTATCCGATTCCTCTCCATATGCAAAAAGTTCACGCACACTTGGGCTACAAAATGGGCGATTTGCCTATAACAGAAAAGAACACTGAATGTGTAATCTCGCTCCCGATGTTCCCTGAACTTACTTTGGAAGAACAGAAAACAGTTGCATCAACTTTGATTGACTGTATTGAAAAATCAAAAGCATTGGTATAAGTAAAACTACAAGTTAAATAAAAAAACAAAAGGGCGCATTCTGCGCCCTTTTGTTTTTAGGTAAATTTACAATTTGCAATAATCTTTTAAAAATACGCAAAAATTTATTCTTTTGTGTTTTTATATTATTGCAATGTGTAAGAAAGTATTTTAGAAGTATGAATTTAATCAGTAATGTACAAAATACATCCGTACAAAATTACAAAAAAATCAATCTTCCTAAACAACATTTTTTAGGAAAAAGTGACCGGAATAGTTATTCTGCAAATAATGTTAAAAATAAAAATAAATCTGAACGTATAAAATTTTCAGATATAGTTATCGCTGTCGGTGCGTTGTTAGGTTTAGCGTTCGTCGTAACTTGCGGAGTTCTCGGAACTAAAAAGAGTAAATCTCCTACTTATTGGGGAAAATTTAAAGACGGATGCAAAGAAATGTGGAAAACTATCAAAGCTATACTTGACTCTTTATAGTTAAATGTAATTAAATGCACATTGTTATAAATCTCTTGTTGAAACTGTTTTTATGATACAATATCTTTATTGGAGTATAGATAATTATGATTACAGTAAAAGATGTTGAACACGTTGCAAAACTTGCAAGATTGGAATTAACCGAGGAAGAAAAAGAGAAATTTACGCGTCAATTGGGTGATGTACTCAAACACGTTGATGCCATGAACGAGGTTGACACTTCTGATGTTGAACCTATGGCACATGCTATTGATTTTGTAAACGTTATGAGGGAAGACGAAGTTTATTACGAACAATCCAAAGAAGAACTCATGAAGAACGCTCCGAGCGAAGAAAACGGCTTCTTCAGAGTACCGAAAATTAATTAGGAAAAACAACTATGACTAAATATATTTTTATAACCGGCGGTGTTGTAAGTTCGCTGGGTAAAGGAATTATAGGTGCATCATTGGGTAAACTCCTCAGAGCAAGAGGATTTTCTGTTGCGATACAAAAGTTTGACCCGTATATAAATGTCGACCCCGGAACAATGAGCCCTTTTCAGCACGGCGAAGTTTTTGTAACCGATGACGGCGCAGAAACAGATTTGGACTTGGGACACTATGAAAGGTTTATTGATACAAACTTTTCTCAACTCAGTAACGTAACCTCAGGAAGCGTTTACCAAACTGTTATTCAAAAAGAAAGAAGAGGAGATTATCTTGGTGCTACCGTTCAGGTTATTCCGCACATCACAAACGAAATCAAATCCCGTTTAGTCAAGGCGCAAAAACATTTTAAACCTGATTTCCAAATTATTGAAATCGGCGGAACCATAGGTGACATTGAAGGTTTGCCGTTTATTGAATCAATCCGCCAATTCAAGACTGAGGCAGGAATCGGAAACGCTATTAATATTCATTGTACACTTCTTCCATATCTTCCGACCTCAGGGGAATTGAAAACAAAACCTTCGCAGCACAGCGTTAACGTTTTAAGAAGTTACGGTTTACAGCCGGAAATCCTTGTTTGCCGTACATCAAAGGCTATTCCTAAAACCGAAAAAGACAAACTTGCGCTTTTCTGCTCGGTTTCAAAAGAGGCGGTTATTGAATGCAGGGATATGAAAAGTATCTACGAAGTTCCGCTTGCGTTGGAAGACCAGAATTTTGCTCAGGTTGTACTCAAACTTCTTCAAGTTCCTGATAAAAAGGCTGATTTGACTGCTTGGAGAGATTTGGTTGATAAGATTAATCATCCGAAAGGAACGATAAAGATTGCGATTGCAGGCAAGTATACAAAACTTTCCGATGCTTATATTTCTGTTGTTGAGTCCATTAAACACGCAGGATATTCAAATGACGTTAAGACGGAAATCAAGTGGATAAATTCGGAAGAATGCGTTGACTGGGAAAACTGCAAAGAACTTATGTCGGATGTTGACGGTGTAATTGTCCCAGGAGGATTCGGTATAAGAGGAATTGAAGGCAAATTGAATGTCATAAAATACGCAAGAGAAAATAATGTTCCTTTCCTTGGCATTTGTCTCGGTATGCAATGCGCGGTAATCGAATATGCCCGTAACGTTGCGGGAATAAAGGGTGCAAATTCAACCGAGTTTGACGAAAATGCTGCCGCTCCTGTTATTGATTTGATGCTCGAACAAAAAAATGTTAAAGGTTACGGCGCAACAATGAGATTGGGCGCTTATGATTGCAAAGTTAAATCGGGAACGAGAGCAAATGAAGTTTACGGTTCAAATAAAATTTCCGAACGTCACAGACACAGATACGAAGTTAATACGGACTATATTGAACCGCTCAAAAAAGCAGGACTTGTCTTCTCCGGTATGTCACCTGACGGCATGCTTTCGGAAATTGTCGAATTGCCAAATTTGGATTGGTTTGTTGCATGCCAGTTCCATCCGGAATTTAAATCCCGTCCGGAAAGACCGCATCCGCTCTTTAAGGGACTTATTGATGCAGTCGTTAAACAAAAAGGTTAAAAATACGAAAAATCATGTATAATAAATAAAAAAGGAGAATTTATTATGAGAATTTTTGCAGTTTTATTATTGATGGCTTTTACAGTTACGATGGCTCAGGCAGACAATTTGTTCCAAAGCAACAACCCGTTTGCTTATGAAACAAATTCACCAAACCTGAATAACATCTATGAAACAACTCCGCAGGTTATGGAACAGGAAAAACAAACAGCAAAAAAAGTCAAAAAGAACAGATGGTGGGGCGCAAATGACGAAATCAATACCGAATTAAAAGAATTTAATGAGGGTATTCAAACACCAAAACACCAAAGAGCGGAAGATTCAGGATTTGTAATTCTTAAATAAATTTTTTCAAAGCGGGTGCAAACATGCACCCGCTTTTATTAGTGGCAAAAAATTTTTTTTCAAGGTTTAATATAAATAGGATTAATAATATAAGGAGTATCCCAATGCCATTGGAAGTAGGAATAGAACGTGTTTCCACAGCAATAAAAGGAACAAAAGTAAAATTTCTCAACAGAAATGCTGTTAAAAAAGCGGAAGATACTTTTGCGGTATTTACTGAAAAAGCAAGAGAAACCGTCAGCAAATATGAAGAAGAAATTTCAACACTTCTGGCTCAGGTGTCAAAGTTGAGCAAGGATGCGGCAGAAGCAGAAGAAATTTTAAGACAATCAAATGCGGTAATACAATACCAAAATACATTGATTACAAAAGCTAAAGAGTCTTCAAAACTAAAGACAAAATTAATCAGCCGTTTCAAAAAACGCAATCCAAAATCCGTAACCATGCTGGAAAACGGCAATATACTTGAAACAGAATCAAAATGGAACGGCACAAAACTGGAAGTGGAAAAAACTCCGAGAGGAAGAAAAATAAGATATGCAGTTACTTCCGCTGACGGAATGGCTCAAAGAAGCGGAACAATTGACGAAATGACTCAAAGACGTCTTTCAACATATACAAAGAATGAGCATGGCGAAGCAACAATAATTTATAATATTGCAGGAAAAGCAGAAAAGATAACCGCAAATAAAACAGAACTTCCCAAGCTGGTTTCTCATGACCTTCAGACGGACAAATACGGTACAAGAACACTAAAAGAAGTTTTTGATGACGGAAGTACCGTAATTTCACAAAAGTACAAAAACGGCGGAAAAATAGAAAAATTTGATAAAGATAATCATTATCTGGAAGTCTTATACGAAAATAATGATTATTCAAAAATAACCGTTGATCATTTTAAATACAAAAATCGTCGTACGTATCTTAAAGAAACGACTATAAAATCGGCAAATTCCGATGAAATTTTGAAAAAATACACTAAAACTCTTGCAAATGATATAAACGGCAAATCTTATAGCCAAGAAATTTCAGTCGAGTCAAAATTAGCAAAAATCAAAGGTAAAGTTTCAAAAACAGACAAATTCGGCGATTTAGAAGAATACACTCTGAAAGCAGAAATTAATCCGTCTGAAAAAGTCAGTTGGAACTCATATAAATCAGTCGAGGGAAGTTGTTTTATAAAACAAGACGGAAATAATTATGTTTTAACCCCAAAAGAATTTAAAATAACAATGAACAACGGCAATCAATATATTGCAAGATACTCTTCCCGCGGCGGTATGCAGGAATTTTTAAATTTAAACAACGGACATGAACAAAATGTTACTGATATAATCAACAAACTGGAGTTGGAAAAATTAATTGAAGTTTAATTAGTAAATAAACAAAGGGGCGGAAGTTAAAACTTCCGCCCCTTTGTTTTATTACTTTTTATACAGCCACCTTTAAAGCCTTATTGGCTCTATAAAGTGACGTTTCTTTTCCTAAAATATCCAAAATACCGACCATATCAGCACCGCATGTTCTTCCTGTAATAGCCGCACGGACTGCCCACATTGTTACTTTAGGCTTGATTCCGTCTGTTTCTTTCCAGTATGCACGGAAATCAGCGAGTTTTTCGTGGAGGTTTTCTTCACTCCAATCCCAGTCTTTTGCCTTATTAACAAAATCAGCAAGAACTTTTTGAGCGACTTCTGTATCAAGTGTTCCTGTTTGAGCCTCAGGGTCGATTGCGACATCTTTTCCGAAGAAATAAGGAACAGCATCCGTAATATCCGATAACAAGGTTAACGGTTCGCGTGTAAGTTCAACCATCTTTGTATATTTTGCATCACCCAATTCATCTAAGTTATATTGGGTCAAATACGGTTTCAATCTTTCTTTGAGTTCTTCTATCGGGAGCATTTTGATATAATGTCCGTTCATCCATTTGAGTTTGTCATATTCAAAAATTGAGTTTGAAGAAGAAATTTCACCGATTCTGAAGTCTTGTGCTATTTCATCAACAGTCTTAATTTCCTGCCCGTCAGAAGGAGCCCAGCCTAAAAGTGCAACAAAGTTAATCAACGCATCTGTCAGATATCCTTCTTTTACAAAGTCAGATACCGCAGTTGCACCGTGTCTTTTTGAGAGTTTGCTTCTGTCGGGAGCAAGAATCATACCAAGGTGTCCGAATCTCGGAACTTCAAATCCCAAAGCCTCAAATATGAGGATTTGTTTGTATGTATTAGAAATGTGGTCTTCGCCTCTTATAACGTGAGAAATTTTCATCAACGCATCATCAATTACGACAGCGAAGTTATATGTCGGAGCGCCGTTTGATTTCATGATTACAAAATCGCCTATGAGATTTGTGTCAACGTGAAGTTTTCCTTTGACCAAATCGTCAAATTCCAGAATTGAAGATTCGTGGAAAGCCTTTTGAGCCTTTGCAATATTAAATCTGATTGCAGGCTTTCTGCCTTCTGCTCTGAGTTTTGCTTTTTCATCTTCCGTAAGATTTTCACATTTTTTAGAATATACATAAGCCTTCTTCTGAGCAGTAGCCTCTTCTTTTTCTGC
>JAFXYU010000223.1 GCA_017541565.1 bacterium
CCGAAAAGGACATCTTCCCGTTATAAAAACCATCGGATGCCCGATTAAAGAAGATTTAATTCGGCGTGATTTTACAATAAATGCCATTGCAAAAAGAACGACTGACGGCGAGATTATTGACATTTTTAACGGTCTCGGGGATATTAAGACAAAAACTTTAAAAATACTTCACGACAACAGTTTTATCGACGACCCTACCAGAATAATAAGAGGACTTAAATTTTCCGTCAGATTCGGGTTTGAACTTGAAAAAAGAACAGAAGAACTCCAAAAAGAATACTTGAAAAATGTTAATTATGATATGAGTTATCACAGACTGAAGAATGAGATTAAAAGCGCATTTTCTCTGAACAGACACGAAATTTTTGATAAATTTACGGAAGGTAAAATGTACAAACTTCTCTGCGAAAAAGATTTTGGATATAATATACAGAGCCTTGAAATTGAAAAACTTATAAAGAAAAATCCTTCTGAAAATTCATGGCTTGTGTATTTGAGTTTCTTTGATTTGTCAAAACTGGATTTAACAAAACAGGAAAAGAAAATCCTTGAAGCCTCAAACAAAGAAACGGATAGAAATACTCCGCAGGAAAGTCTTTTAATAAAAGAAATAAGAAGAAATATATGCCAAAAATATTGAACAGAAAATTTCATCTAAGATTTGCATTTAACCCGTATTTAAGATATCTTGCCGATAATATGGGAGATAGAAAATGCGTAAATCAACTAAAAAGAGAAACACAGTTAATCGTTTCTCTGACTTCTTATGAAGACCGATTTGATGATTTGGAATTGGCATTGTATTCAATTTTGAACCAATCTATACTTCCTGACAGAATTATTCTGTGGCTCTCGGATGAGTTTAAATCTGTTAATGACCTTCCGTATTCAATAACAAAATTCATAAAAAACGGTTTAGAAATAAGATTTGTGAAAGATATCGGTTCATACACAAAAATCATTTATGCACTCAAAGAAAATCCTAATTCAATAATTGTAACGGCAGATGACGATATAATTTATCCGAAAGAGTGGCTCGCAAAACTTTATCATTCTTATATTTCAGATTCCAAGGATATACATGTACACCGCGCACACAGAATTCTTTTCGACGACAACAAAAAAATTCTTCCGTATGAAAAATGGCAAAAGCATGTTAATGAAGAAAGTGCCAGATTTGATAATTTTCTGACGGGCGCAGGCGGAGTTCTTTACCCGCCAAATGCTCTGTCCGTTGAAACTTTTAGAGAAGACGTTTTTATGAAATATGCGCCTTTTGCGGATGATATTTGGCTATGGATTATGGCTGTCATTTCGGGCAGGAAAATAAGAGTTGTTAAAAATCACATAAAAACACTTACTTGTACCGATATTTTGGGACAAATAGGTTTCAAAAAAAAGAGAACCCTTTATTCAAAAAACAAAAAAGGTTTAAACGATAAACAACTCCACGAATTACTGAATTTTTACGGCAAAAATATTGAAACAAAACTGAAATAATTACTTCGTTTCCTGATAACTTTGTTCGGCATTTACATTCCAGAGTTTTTTCTTGTCACCGTTTTCAATAACAATCTCCGCGGCAACAATTCCGCTCAGAGTCGAATGGTCCATATTATTGTACTTGTGTTGTCCGTTCCTTCCGATTAAATATAGATTTTCGATTGAATCAACGAAATTTTTTACGATATCAAATTTTTCATAAGTATCAAAATATGCAGGATAGGCTTTTTCAACTTTTCTTCTGTAAGACTTTTCAATATCATCTTTTGTATTAATTGCATTAATCTTTATTAATTCCTCAGAAGCATATTCATAAATTTCATCATCCTGCATCTCCCACAATTTATCGCCTTTGTCACAGAAATATTCCATACAAATCAGTGTGTCGTTAATATTGTCGGACAAGTACGGGGAAAAATTCTTAGGAATATAAATTCTGCCTGCATTTACCTCTCTGTCTTGAATATAAATCCAACTATCCGGACAAATATCACTAATTGTTGCCCAATCAGTATTATTTTTTAGATTGAAGTTTTTTACCTTGAAAGAAATCAGTTGGTAATCCCGATAGGGAAGTCCGTTCGCAATTTCATAAACATTTTTGGGAACAGAGCTCATACCGATAATCAAATCTTTTACCGGCATTGAAGAAATTACAAAATCTCCGTACCAGTCATTTATTCCGTTTTTCCCCTGTACCTTTAGTGAAACAACTCTGTTATTTTCGACATTGACTCCGATAACCTTAGATTCCAGATGAATTTCTCCTCCAGATTCTACTACCCTCTTTGCCATTTCACTCCACATTTGTCCCGCACCGAGTTTTGGATAGAAATACTCTTCAATCAAGGATGTTTCCTTCTTTTTAGAAAATTTATTTAATAATGTTTTGAGAAGCGACAATCCCTTAATCCTTTGTTCACCCCATTCTTTGGATATATTCCCGGGATGTCTGCCCCAAACTTTTTGGGTATAAAATTCAAAAAACATTTCGTATAAAACTTTTCCGAATCTGTTTATCATAAAATCTTCAAGATTATATTCTTTTCTTTTAAAAAAACAGGATTTTATATAACTAAATCCGGCTATCGCCGTTCTAAAAAGTCCCATATTTAAAACCGTTCGTATATTCATTTTTATGGGATAATCGAAAAATTTGTTCATATAGTATATTCTTGAAAACCGTCTGCGCCTTAAAAAGACTTTGTCGTGAAATTCTGGATTTATTTTCCCGTCTTTATAATCAATACAACGATTTAGTATAATGTCATCTTTAGCATTTTCGCCCTGCAACGGCAAAATCTCTTCCCATAAACTCATAACATCGGAATCTTTGGTAAAAAATCTGTGAGGTCCTATATCGGCTTTTATCCCGTCATAGTCATAGGTTTTAGCGAGTCCGCCGATTAAATTGTCGGCTTCTATAACGACAGGCTTTACATCAGTTCTTTTCGATAAAACATACGCTGCAGAAATACCTGCCGCGCCGGCTCCTATAATTAAAACTGTCTTTTGTTTTACCACTTTTTCGCTCCCGATTACCTTAATACTACTACAAATATAAGACTTTTGATATATAATTATCTTATGATTTGGACTTATTTCAAACAGTTTTTTTTATTTTTTAAGGATTATAAAAGAGCGTTTATCAAATATTCTGTTTTTTCATTGATTGCTGCGATATTTGAACTGTTCGGAGTTGCACTCATATACCCCTTTATGATAAAACTGCTGTCAGATAAAGGAAACAACGCTACAATAACCGTTTTCTTCGGGATTCTGATTGTTGCACTGTTTCTTATCAAAAATATTTTTATGATTTTTTATAATTATATTCAAATAAATTTTACAAACCAGTTGGAAATTGCAATAAAAAAGAAAGTAATGAATTTTTTTCTAATATCTGATTTTCAAACAACGTCAAAGTTTTCTTTTTCACAAAAAGGAAAAATTTTCGGATTTTTAATACCAAACACAATGAATAATTTTATTTTACGACTTTTAAATTTGAATGTTAATCTACTGATTTTTATTTTTATTTCGGCATTTATTGCAATAAAATTTCCGACAGCAACAATTCTCTCCGTGATTTGTGCAACTGTGCTTATAAAACTCCAAAATTATTTTTATAAGCCTCTTTTAAGCAATGTTTCAAAAAAGGTTTCAGAATCGTCATTAATAAATAATACAGCATTCAATGAAGCGCTGCTTAACATAAAAAGCGTTAAAGTATCTAATAATGAAATTTTCTTTTATAACAATTTCGTTAAATCACTGATTTTGCACTATAATAACTGCAAAAAAATGAACTTTCTGAATGCAATTCCTCCGTATATAATAGAACCCTTTGCTATCATATTACTGTTTGTTCTGTTATTGGTTATTTCATATCAGAATTATGCCTCACCGGAGAAACTCGTTGCTTCCTTTGCACTTGTTGCGGCTGCCATCTTCAGGATAACACCTGCTATTTCGAGGATTCAGGTTAATTATAACGGTGTAATTTCGGCTCTTCCTATGGTGGAAGAATTTATTCGGTTTTATGATGAAAATAATATAAAGGATTTACCGGAAGCAGACAGAAAAACTTTTGTTAATTATAATGACTCAATTGAACTTAAAAACTTAAACTTTGAGTATGAAACCGGAAAGACTGTTTTAAAAAATATAAATTTGAAAATTTCCAAGGGTGAGTTTATAGGCATTGTCGGATTGTCCGGCGTGGGAAAAACCACACTGGTTGATATTATTGCTGGATTATACAAACCGAAATCAGGTGAAATTTTAACAGATGGCAAAGTATCTGCTCAGCCGCTAAAAATAGGCTATATTCCGCAAGAATTTGCTCTTTTGTCGGGAAATATACGGGAAAACGTTGCATTTGGGGAAAAAGACATCGATGATAAAAAGGTTATTGATTCACTTAAAAAAGCCCAATTATATGATTTTATAATAAATAATCACGCTGAAGGCATATACGCAAGACCATTTTCGGATTCTTTAGGATTCTCGCACGGACAAAAACAAAGACTGGCGATTGCAAGAGCGCTCTACTCGAATCCTGATATACTAATTCTTGATGAAGCAACCTCATCTTTAGACTTAAAAAACGAAGATGAAATTTGTCATGTTTTAAATGAACTTAAAGGCGACAAAACCATTATTGTAATTGCACACAGACTTTCTACAATAAAAAATGCTGACAGAATACTTTATATGGAGAATGGGACTGTCGTATCCTCCGGATCATATAATGAACTTCTGGAACGATCCGAAGGTTTCAAAACTTTGGTTAAACTGGCATATATGAGCGACAAAAATGAAACTTCTGTTTGATTGTACAATTTTATCAAATTACAATTCAAAAAGCGGACATAGAGCCGGTTTATTCTTTGTTGCCCTTAATTTATTAAGGTACTTTGATAAAATGGGATGCGATATAGAACTTTATTGCAATTTTACTGAATACTATAAGATTACTCACATAAATGAATTAAAAAAATACAAAATTGTACCCGAATTTTCCATTCTGAATCGTGTATCTGCTTTTATATTTTACATTCTGAGTTTTCTTCCCATAAGTCTTCAGCCTGCCGTTACAATTTTAACAAGAATTTGCACGAGATTTCTTTATGCAGAAAGCAATAAAAAACAGGAGTATTTTTCAAAATTTGACGCATATTTCTCACCATTTACACCCCCTTCAAAAGAAATTCAAAAGGCAAAGTTTACAAAATGCCGAATGATTCACGACATAATTCCCATTATTGAAAATAATTCTCGTCCTTCACAACATAACTGGATGCTCTGGTATAACCAAATTTACAACACAATCAATGAAAATGATTTATATGTTACAAATTCACAATACACGAGAAATGATGTTTTAAACCACTTTAAATTTTTAAAACCTGAAAAAATAAAAACAACGCTGCTTGCCGCAAATAGTAACTTCAAGCCTGTTAAAGACAATACTGTCTTTACAAAATATTCTTTACCGGAAAAATATTTTCTTTCACTTTGCACGTTGGGAAAAAGAAAAAACATCAAATTCGCCATAATCAACTTTTTCAGATTCATAAAAGAAAATAACATAAATGACTTGTATTTTGTTCTGGCAGGAGGAATTTGGAAAGCGTATAAAAAAGAACTCTCTGATATATTATCTCAGGTTGATGCATCTAAAATTATAATACTCGGATATGTTGAAGATGAAATTTTACCGATATTGTATTCAAAAGCACTTGCTTTTGTATTTCCGTCTTTGTATGAAGGCTTTGGATTGCCGCCATTAGAAGCAATGCAGTCAGGTTGTCCGGTTATCTGTTCAAACGCAACATCACTGCCTGAAGTTACGGCAGATGCCGGAATACTAATAAATCCCCATTCAAATGAAGAAATAATAGATGCCTATAAAAAAATGTACTTTGACTCAAACTTCAGAGAAGTTTGCAAACAAAAGGGAATAGAAAGGGCAAAAAAATTCAGTTGGGAAAAATGTGCAAAAGAAATTCTTGATTTTATAGAACAAAATACTCCTTCCAAATGATATTCAAACCCCAATCTTAAATTATAATAACAATTGAAAGAGGATTTATATGGTAACAAGAATTCTATTATTATTTTTATCGCTAATAGTAGTGATAAATTTGTGTATTATAACTGCGTGCGTTATTTCAGGTGAAAACTTGTACCAAAAATACGGCAAGCAAATGCTGATTATTTTTGGATCATTCGTTTTTGCCGTTGCTGTAATCTACACTATTATAGCATTATTCGCACTTGAATAATTTAAGAAAGGAACAAAATGGACAAAAGATTTTTGGGAATGCCGATTGCGGTATTGTGTTTACTTGTATGTTTTCTCGTCCTTTGCAACCCGTTTGTAATGGTAGGACCGGGCGAACGCGGAATTAAGATTACTTTGGGTAAAGTTTCTCCGACACCTTATACGGAAGGACTTCATACAATCTTCCCATTTATTCAAAAATTCAGAACAATGGACGTTAAGACTCAAAGAAATACATTAACCACTGCCGTTTATACAAAAGATATTCAACAAGCAAGAATCACTTATGTTATTAACTACAATGTACAACCGGACAAGGTTAATAAACTATTCCAAGAAGTCGGTCTGGATTATGAAAGCAAAATTTTAACACCGGTAGTTGAAGGTACAATAAAAGATATTATCGGTAAATGGAACGCTCAAGACTTAATCGCAAACAGAGAAAAAGCAACTGGAGAAATTCTCCAAAAATTGCAAAATTCACTGAATGACAATTATATTAATGTAACCGATTTCCAAATGACAGAAATCAATTATTCCGACGTATTTGAACGCGCAATTGAAAGCAAAGTTACTGCAGAACAAGAAGCGCTTAAAGCTAAAAACAAAACCGTTCAAGTACAGGAAGAAGCAAAACAAAAAGTTATTGCGGCAGAAGCAGAAGCTCGTTCTATGGCAATCAGAGCGCAAGCACTTGCTCAAAATAAATCGCTCGTTCAATACGAAGCAGTTCAAAAATGGGATGGCAAAATGCCTCAATATATGCTCGGGAACTCTGTTCCGTTTATTAATGTAACCGGGGGTAAATAATGGAAGGATAAATGAAGCTTCTTCTTTTTTGGAAAAAAGAAGCAAAAAACTTTCATAATAAATAAACGGTCGGATTTGAATTCTTCAAATCCGACCATTTGTTATTGTTTTTATTCATTTTAGCTAACTTCGTACTAATGTTACCAATTGATCTCATGATAAGTAAAACACATCATTTTGTTAGGTCCAGGTACTTCATTTCTTAATTTTTCACACTCATTTTTGAGTTCTATATATACAGGATCATCATTCAAATCAAGCAGATCAAACGTAATAAATTTTACCGCTTCCTGCATTGCATTTTTATATGGATTCTCTTTTTTATATTTTTCTCTATAAGCAGACAATTTAGTCTCACATTCTCTTAAACGATTTATTTTTGCATCTAATTCTGCTCTGCGTTGTTCAATCTTTTCATTTTCTTCAATCATACATTTAATTTTATTTATATTTTCTTCAATAGACGCATATTTATCCATTTCTTTTACTTTTAGTTCACCTTTTATTTCTTCAAATGCTTTTGAAAAAATCAGAAATTCTTTAGTACTATCTATTCTTATTGGATCATTTTCTGTCTTTGCTGCTTTATCATAAGCTGACTGCAACTCTACCGGTAATGATTCTCTTGAAATTTTGTATACCATACTACTTCTCCTTTTATTTTTCTTTTTTGTATCACTTATGTATATATAAAGTATATAGGGAGAGAGTAATTGCACAGGTTTTTTAAAACTTTTACATTTTCGTCCCGTCCCGTCGGGTATTATGACTGGATTTGAGGCAATTGTAAAGATTTTTTATTTTGCTTAACAATATGTTACATTCTGTAACAATTACTTATTGAACTCTTTCAATTCCATTATTCAAAATAACTAAAAGTACTAAACAAAATGCGCAGTCGTATATTTCTTAATACTTATATTACCCCTGCGGGCGCTTTCTTCCGTTATCTATTTTTATGTTTCTTGCAAAATGGGTGTTAAAAGTCTTAAAATCTGTCGGGGCAAATCTGTGTTCAACGTTTCCTGTATAACTTACACAAAGCATCTGTGACATTTCATCGCTATGTGATACTACATAAACATAATTGTATCCTCTTTGACTGTTTGGAGATGCTTTTGCAATAATTTTTCCTGACTTATCAGAAATAATAGTAATACCTTTTTTCTTGTTTATTATACAATTTTCTTTTTTCAAACCTAAGGCTTTTAATGTTTGTTCAACATGATCGTCCGGCTTCCATCTGTATTTCGACGGATTGATAAACTTCTGCATGGTTTGTTTGAAATATGCTCTTATATCTTTGTTGTCGGATAAAACTCTTTTTTGAGAATTTATTGTTTCTAGAGCCTCTTTAGGATAATATCCGTCTAACCTCACTTTTAAATTAATATCCGGATAAAATTTAAAATCAACTTTTCTCTGTAATAAATTAAATGCAATGTCTTTATCATAACAACTTTTTATTGCAAAGAATTTATCGCCTTCTGCGCTGATATTTTCAAGGATTACTTTATGTCTTGGCATAATTTCTTTTATTCCGTTCCACCTTTGGACACTTGGTTTCTTAATCCAAAAACCGCCTTGAAAATTAATGGTGTTTGACTGTGTCATATTTATAAATCCCTATATATTTTTACCATTTTATCCGTCATACCGACATTTTGTCTTAATGTATTATATTCATTAATAGCCCTTTTTGCGTTAAAAAATTTTATGCTGTCGGTATATACTGTTCTTATATGCTGTTCGGAAGATAAAAATGCCGTTGCAGAAAGTTCTATCACATCATCCAATTGCGGTATCATACGAAGAATTTTTCTGCCATATTGAGCATTTTTTGATATAAATTTTGCATTTACATCATATCCGTTTTTTTCAAAAACATCAACGAGTTTTTTTATTTCATTATTTGATGAAAACTCTTCTAAAATGTGTGTCGGCCACTTTTTAGGAGACTTTATTTTTAAACCTTCAAAGTTTTGGCTATCCATAGAACTAATTTTCATTTTTAACCCCTTTTGCCGCTTTAATATATATTAAAACCCCTAAAAATATTTTTTGCTAAAAAATACGGCGAATCAAAAAAAAGATTCGCCGTACTTATTAATCTAAAACTACTCTCTAGTGACAAAGTGCCAAAAGAACACCTGCTGCAACAGCAGAACCGATTACACCTGAAACGTTCGGTCCCATAGCGTGCATCAAAAGGAAGTTCTGAGGATTCGCCTCTAAACCTACTTTATTTGCTACCCTGGCTGCCATAGGTACTGCAGAAACACCTGCTGCACCGATAAGCGGATTAATTTTTTTCTTGGAACAAGCGTTCATAAGTTTTGCCATACATACACCCGCTGCCGTTGCAAGTGAAAATGCTAAAACCCCTAACAATAAGATAAATAACGTTTGAACAGTTAAAAATTGAGCCGCAGAGAGTTTTGAACCTACTGATAATCCTAAGAATATTGTTACAATATTTATAAGTGCATTCTGTAATGTATCAGAAAGTCTTTCTACTACACCGCATTCTTTACATAAGTTACCAAAGCATAATGCACCCAGCAAAGGACAAGCACTGGGAAGTAAAATTACGCAAAGCAAAAGTATCACAAGAGGAAATACAATTTTTTCTCTTTTTGAAACTTCTCTGAGTTGTTCCATCTTTATTTCTCGTTCAGCCTTAGTAGTAAATAATTTCATAATTGGCGGCTGTATAACAGGAACAAGCGCCATATATGAATATGCAGCAACGGCAATAGGTCCAAGTAACTCTTCTGCCAATTTTGATGTTACATAAATTGATGTCGGCCCGTCTGCACCTCCGATTATACCTATAGATGCTGCTTGCTGTAATGTAAATGCACTATCGCCCATAATTGGTGCCAATGCGAGGGCTAATAACAACGCACCGAATATACCAAACTGAGCAGCACCGCCTAAAAGTGCCATTTTGGGATTTGCAATCAACGGCCCAAAGTCAGTCATTGCACCAACGCCCATAAAGATTATTAACGGAAATAAACCTTTATGAATACCCGCTTCAAATATTATTCCCAAAAATCCGTTCGGACCTGCAATTTCTTCCCCTAAAGGCATCGGAATATTTGATAACAATCCTCCAAAAGCAATAGGAACGAGAAGCAGCGGCTCAAACTGTTTTTTAATACCAAGCCACAAGAGGAAAAGACAGATAATAATCATTATCCATTGACCGTGAGCCTCGAGAATTTGTTCTACTCCCGAAACTTCAGAATTTGCAAATGCATTCTGTGCAGAATGGATAAATCCCATTATACCTGTTGAATCCCAAAGGGTCTGTAGTCCTTCTGTAATACTGATTGTCATCTCAACCCCCTAACCTAATACTACCAAACCTTGTCCGGTTACAACTTTGTCACCCTGAGAAACAAGGATTGACTGAACAGTGCCGGCTTTTGGTGCTTTGACTTCGGATTCCATTTTCATCGCTTCCATAACCAAAAGAACATCACCCTCATTAACAGAATCCCCTTCGGATACTTCTATACGAAGAACATTCCCGGGAAGTCCTGCTTTGATTTCTTCACCATCACCTGATGCTGATGATTTTTCTTCTATTCCGTCATTAACATCTATATCATAATATTTGCCGTTTACTTTAACCCTCTTATCCGATTCAAGTTTTACGGCATAATTTTTACCGTTAACTTTAACTGTGTATTCTCCTGTTTGTGAAGTTTCTCCTGATTTTGAACTTCCCGCTTTAACCTTATTAACTGATACCTGACCTTTTCCGAGCAAGAAATCAATACCTTTATCAACGTTGCCGTCTTTACATGCACAAGCAATAAAGAGGTTTTCATCAGTTATAGGCAAGCCTGCTGCTTTAAGTCTTTCTTCTGCTGCTGCAATACCTTTTTCAGGGTCTCTATCATTCAAATCAACAACTTTTTCTTTTGTAGGAGCAAGTCCTGTCTTTTCTTCTGCCCAACTTATCAACTCCGGATCCGGTTCACAAGGAGTTTTACCAAAATAACCCAAAAGCATTTTTGCATATCCCGGATTTGCCTGTTCCCACGGACTTTCTGTTATAGCATTCAAGAATGATTGCTGAGCATAGAACTGAGAAACAGGAGTAACCGATGTAGCATAGCCGCCTCTTTCAACAACCTCTTTCATATTGGCAATCAATTTCGGGAACTTGTCAAGCATACCCATATCTTTTAATTGGTTAACAGTTGTAGCCGTTGCACCACCCGGAAGCGGAGCCTGAATAAGAATCGGGTTAACCGCAAGAGATATTGGTGATATCGGATAATCTTTCATACATTCTTTAAAAATTTCTTCTGTTTCCATAATC
>JAFXYU010000023.1 GCA_017541565.1 bacterium
AAATCGTATTACATTTGCACTTTGCCTGACGAAGTCTCCGGCATGCAGAGTGAATATGAACTTGCAGTTCATTTTTAATATAATCAAAGTCCGATGTAAATTCAGAAAACGACTGTGTATCGCAGATGGATTTTGGAGGCGGTGGATTATTAACAATCGGGATTACGGAATGACCTAATAATTCATATTTAGTGGTTAATCCGTTCTTACCAAAGTTCCTCTTCATCCATTGATCGTCTTTTGAAACGAACTCGCTTGCAGTTCTTATACCGAACCTTTGAAGTCTTAAAGTTAATCTCCCACCAATTCCCCACACCTCTGATGCATCTACATCTTGCAGGTATTTTTTAGATTTTGATTTACCTAACAAAATAATCCTGTCTTTTGTTGTTTTAGCTCTATCAGATGCAAGTTTTGCAAGAGTTTTTGAACGGCTTATTCCAATACTAACCGGCATACCAACTTCATTCCAAATTCTGTCCTGAATGTATTTTGCCATAGTATAGTAATTTTTATTATAAACTTTGACGAGTCCCGTTACATCAACGAAAGCCTCATCAATAGAATAAATCTCTACATTTGGACTTAAATCTTTTAGAATATACATTATTTGTTTTGATATTGCTAAATAATTGTGGTGATTAGCGACCATATAAATACAATTAGGGTGTTCCTCAACGGCTTTAAATAAAGGATCGCCCATTTTGATTCCCATTGCTTTTGCCTCTTTGGAGCGAGCAATAACACAGCCTCTCTCACTTGATACAACGCAGAGAGGTTTGCAGTTTAGTTCAGGATTTAACTTTCTCTCGCAACTACAAAAGAAACTGTCGCAGTCCACAAGAGCAATGTATTTACTCATAAGAATATCTCACCGATTTTGTTCGCCAGTCGTAAATCTTTTTCAATAAAGAAACTTCTAATAAAAGTCCTCGTTTATATTTTCGGATGTGCCATTGTAGATAACCAAGAGCAGAGTCAATGTTTGCAGTTTTGAATTTAACAATCCGCTCACAGTTTTTCATTTGTATGAGTTGATAAAGTGCATCAACTTTTTGTCCATGCGCATCAAACATATATTTCCTTTCTTGAGATAGTTGAATAGTTTGCAAAAATTTTTATATTGTTGTAAACTAATCTTACATGATTAGTTTACAAGATTATTAAAAAATGTCAATGGGTGAGAATTATGGCTCGTTATAAATATTCTAAAGATTCCAATATATCATTGAAAGATTGCTATGAAACTTTATTAAAAATTAATCCGCAAATGACACAAACAGAGTTTGCAGTTCTTATCGGAACTTCAAGGCAAAATGTATGGCAGAGATTAAATAAAAAAAGTATGCTGACAATCCAAGAGCGAGATAACTTAAAAGAAAAATTGGAAGATAAAGGTGTTCAAACTAAATTCTTAAATGTTGCAGTTATAAATGACTCAATCGTTTATGTTCCTGTGAGAAAAGAAGTTGAATTAAGTTGTGGCACAGGTTCTTTTGCAAACGCAGATTTTGTTTCAGATACCATTGAATTTAATATTAATTTTATAAGGAAATTCGGAGGAAATCCCAAAGCCGTATCAGTTGTGTTTGCACGAGGTGACAGTATGGCAGATAAGATTGAATCCGGGGATGCTTTAATTGTTGATGAATCTAAAACTTATATAAATAGTGGCAAAGTTTATGCTTTTGTTTATGATTCTGAATTATTTTGCAAGCAATTAAATAAAACAAAAGGCGGAATAACGGCAGTTTCATTTAATAAAGAATATGAGCCGTTTGAAATAGATAAAACAAAACAATTTGCTGTTGTTGGGCAAGTTATAGGTGCAATGAAAAGGATTTAAAACGGTATGTCCATATTTGACATATGGATAAAATATAATAAAGTAGAGATAAGGGTAAAAATATGTTTTTATGTCATAAGTGCGGATACAAAGATACAAGCGACAAGCAAAAGACAAATTGCCCAATTTGTGGCACTAATATAATAGTGCCAAAATGTGCATTAGTATTATTTTTATCTTTTGTTTCATATATTGTTTTTACCTTTTTATCAATGTTTAACGACAAATTAAGCACAATAGCAGTTGTATCCTTAATCGTTGCAGTTGTATCTGTGCCGTTTGCGATTAAAGAAGCTATAAAAAGAAAAAATGAAATTAAAGAAGGCTTTCGTGCGCCAGATTATCCAAGTGAAATAATAGATGGGGATCCAAGAATTCCTGATTTTAAGTCTTATGACTATGTATATGGAATCGAAAATGATGATGGCGTGAAAAAGATATTACTTGAACCATACAAAGATGGTTTAAACCTTTACTACAATAAATTAGGCGCAACGCAAAAAATAGATTATTCAAATATCGTTGGACTTGAATTGCACGAAGAAAATGAATTAAAAATGTCTACCACAAAAAGTCTTGTATATGGAGCTTTGTTAGGAGCAATGGGTGGCATAGGTGCCGGCATGGTTGGAGGTGCTCTTGGGGGTATTGAAAATAAAAATCGCTATGTTCTTGAATTGCAATTTCAAGAAAACGGAGAAGCCGTTAGAAGCCTTTATATAACATCAGATAAACATTCATTGCAAAAACTTGCAGGAGACATTGAGGATAATGCGAATGGCAAGTAAAAAACAAACATTAAAAAGAGAGAATTTTGTTATAAGTTCGTTATATTTTAAAGAGGAATGTTATGGCAATCCCGGACATACATATCTCTATTGCGCAACAGGTGATAAAGCAACAATTATTTCAACAGATATCTTGGAAACCGATAAAAACTCAAATGAATTAACGATTACACCAGATGAATTCAACAATAAAATTTATAACCTAATCAATAATTGGAAACGAAATTATAAACCCAAGTTTGATATTTGCGATGGCTTAATGTGGAAATTGGAAATTGAATTACGAGATGGGACAAAATATAAATTTGCAGGATATCATGAAACACCTGAAAATTTTGAGGAATTTGAAGATTATCTTAATAATGCTATTGGCGTTGTTCATAGGCATCAAGAGTAGTGCCATTTTCAAGTTTCCATTCAGTTCTTCCATTAGTACTACTTCCGGCAACTACATCTGAAGCTCCTGATGGAGATTTAAAATAAATATCTTCAGCTGTTATATAGATATCGCCTATATCTTGCAATAAACCTTTATCGATTAGTTCATTTCTTTTTTTGTAAGCTGATATACCTGAAAAATAAGGTGCTTCATCTTTTGCCACATAAGAGCCTTTTACTAATTTATACCCGTTTTCAGTAATTTCAAGACTTGCAACTTTGTCTTTATTATTTCTTTTTAAATTCATTGTAAATACGACATCACCATTTGGTAATTGTTTAGGTGTTTTTTCTTCGCCCGTATTCATAAATTCTAAAAGGTTTAAGTTATTTATTAAGACGAGTGCTTTTTTCTTATATCCTTCTACACGTGGCATATACATATCTGTTAACTTGCCGTCCTTTTTAACATTAGAACCGCAAGAATTATCTAATGTAATTGAGCCGGCATTCTTCTGTGCAAGTTCAATAAAATCTGCTTCTAAATATTCTGCATGACTACTATTTAAATCGCCGTTTTTAGATGTAAATGCAACAAAACTTTCAAACCAATCTTTATTATGATCTGAATTATGAGTTTGAAGTCTATTTGCTAAATTATTACTTTTGCCAACATATAAAACTTTTTCGTTAGTCTCTTTATAGCTTCCGATTAGGAAATATATGCCGGGATAACTCAATTGTTCTATTTTTTGCAGGGTTGGAATATGTTTGCGCTCTCCAATATAAGCAACTCCATCCCAATTGTCTAATGTTGCTTTTTTAAGCCCATTATAGTGATTCATTATAAGTAATGTTATACATTCGTTATCCATGCTACCCTACCTTATAAATTTAATTATAGCAAAAAAATTATAGTGAATATTTTATACAAAACCCTTACGCTGATGAAGAGTGATAAGGTTGTCTAACTTGCTAAAAAATGCTCCGATTTTGGTTTGTTCATCATAAGATGGATGAATTACAGGAAAGTCGACAAGTATATTTTGATTCAAATGTTTTATTGTTCCACCAGTTGCTCTTTTTCCTACATAATCCATTAAAAACGGGGCTTTTAGGTAATGGAATAAATATTTATTTTCCATATTTTTATCGATAATAACAACATTAAATACTCCTGCATTTAATGCTCATGTACGGTAAAGAAGCAAGCAACCGAAAACAATAGATAGACCGCCAGCACTACACTATTCCGAACCAAAGACCAAAAGATAAGCATTTTGAGAAAATCTAAACTTTTGGATTTTCCTACAATGCCG
>JAFXYU010000224.1 GCA_017541565.1 bacterium
AGACCAGAAACTTTGGGTTGTTTTTTTGTTTCCGCGTCCTCTGAATAAACCGAAGAGTGCGAGAGTAATCAGCCCTGCCGCTATTAAACCTTTTAGGTTTGTCGGCATAGATGCAACTTTTCCGGTAACGTTATTTATTCCGTTAGATACATCACTGAATCCTCCGTAAGTATTTTGCATATTAATATTTGACTGTCCACCGATTCCCGTTTGACCGAACATTGATACTCCTGCATCAGATTGACTGCCGGTACCGTTGAATCCGAACATGCTCATTATGCCGTTTGAGTTTTGTGAGCCATATCCTGAGAACCCTCCGTGCATCGCATTTTGAACAGTATTTGATTGAGCACCGATTTGGGTATTATAATATCCTCCCTGAAAATTCGTACTCGTGAAGGTATCGCCGGATGTCCCGTATTGTTGATAAAGATTACCCTGCATGGCAGAATTGAGATAAGGATTTTGCATATTCATATTTCCTGCCGGAAGAGAATAGCATAAATCTGTCGGAACAAAATCCAAAATTCCTTTCTGATACAACGAATTTAATGTATAAGGATTTACTGCCATATTTTAAAACACCTTCATTTACTACACACATATATAAAGTTTTTTTATCTTCAAAAATTGCCTAAAATTGATTTATGTGTAAAGTTTTGTTAAGATAACCTTATGAACAAGTCCTTTTTAAAACAAAATTGGCAGTTAATTTTATGTAACGTTGTTCTGATAATCTGTTTTATTATGGGTTATGGCAGATTTGGGGATATAATCGTGGATTCATTCCGCGAGGCTTATATTCCGGCTCAAATCATTGCAGGAAAAGCGCTTTACAGGGATATTTTTATGATTTATCCTCCGATGGCATATATTATCAATACAATTTTGTTTTTTATTTTCGGGATAAAGTTGAATGTTCTTTATTTTGCGGGACTTACAGGTTCGATCGGGATAATTAATCTTGCGTTTAAAATTGCATCAAAATTTATGCACAAAACACACGCACTTGCTGCAGTTTTGTTTATTATATCCGCTGCCGCACTTTCACCAAATGTTTTCAATTTGTTTTTCCCGTACTCTTTTGGGGCTTTATACGGTGTATTGTTTATCTTGGGTTCGATTTATTGTGTTATAAAAAAAGAGTTTGGCGGAGCATATTTTTTATATTCACTTGCGCTCTGTTCAAAGTATGAATTTATATTGTTTTTCCCGCTTTTGATATGGATGAGCGGGAAACGCGGTTGGGTAAAGAATTTGTTACTGTTTTTTGCTCCGCTGATTTTTACGATTACGATACTTATTGTACAGGGTGTCGGCATTAACGATATTATTGCTTCTGCCGAATGGATAATGACAATGTTTTCGACAAAAACTCTTTATTGGTTTTATTCGGTGACGGGACTTGTGTTCAGACCGCAGATAATTCCCATATATGCAATAAACTTTGTAAAATATTTAATTCCGCTGGTTTTTGTTTCTTATTTCAGAAATGTTTGGGCGGTTTTGATAACAATTATATATCTGTGTTTTACCGTAAATCCGGAAATCCTTATTTACGCGTTTCCTTTGATATTTATTCTTTTTGTAATCAGGTTTAAGAATTTGAGCGGACGAAAAAAGTTTTTTATAACAGCATCGCTTCTCATTTCAATTAAACTGTTTTTCGCACTTACGCTGCAATCATACGGAGTTTATTTTTTGCCGTTTGCACTCATTTCGATTTATATATTGACACCGAAAAGGTTCAAAAATGCGTTATTTATTCTGGTGCTGACTTCAGCAATAATAATCGGTGTTCGTAATATAAGTTCGCTTATGAACAAAAATGTAAAGATTGAGACAGAGAGAGGAGTTGTTTATACAACTCCGTATTACGGGAACGGTTTGAACGAACTTGTCAAATACATTGAAACGTCCGTTAAGGAAGACGACACCGTTCTGGTGTTGCCGGAGGGACTTTCCGTATGCTTTTTGACAGGGAAAAATTCGGATAACAAATTTTACTCTCTGATTCCTCTCTATGTGGAAACATTTGGGGATAAACTTGTTATAGAACGGTTAAAATTTAAAAAGCCGGAATATATTGTAATTACTAATTATGATACTTCGAACTACTATTATTCCCTATTTGGTAAGGATTATGCGGAAGATATCTGCAAATATGTTTTGTCAACCTATGATTTGGTCAAAACATTCGGGAACGGGTTTGTGCTTGATATTTACAAAAGAAAATCTTAAATTTTCGCATGTTTTTGGTATAATTTTTTTGAAGAGGTATTTGTTGCCCTCAGATTAAGGAGAAAATATGCTTGAACTATTGAAGAAGAGTGCTGTTGAACAGCATACAGCAATAAAAAATAAAGAGATTTCGGCTGTAGAACTTACGAAGGCTTCATTAGAAAGAATAAAAACAGTTGATGAAAAACTCGGTGCATTTAATTCTTTGACTGAAGAAACTGCGTTAGAAACAGCAAAAAAAGTTGACGAAAAAATTGCTAAAGGAGAAGAACTTCCTATTTTGGCAGGTGTTCCGCTTGCGCTCAAAGATAACATGAATCTTGTAGGCTCAAAAACAACTGCATCAAGTAAAATTTTGGAAAACTTTGTTTCACCGTATAACGCAACTGCAACTCAAAAACTGCTTGATAATCTTATTCCGATTGTCGGTAAAGCAAACTTGGATGAATTTGCAATGGGTTCTTCAAATGAAAACTCAGCGTTCAAGAAGGTTCACAACCCTTGGAACTTGAACAAAGTTCCCGGAGGTTCATCGGGCGGTTCTGCAGCATCCGTTGCATCTTGTGAAGCAGCGCTTGCTTTAGGTTCTGATACAGGCGGAAGTATCAGACTTCCCGCAAGTTTTTGCGGCATCGTAGGTATGAAACCGACTTACGGCAAAGTTTCCCGATACGGTTTAATTGCGTTTGCATCTTCTCTTGACCAAATAGGACCTTTTGCAAGAACGGTTGAAGATGCTGCGGCACTTCTGGAAGTAATTTCCGGATATGACAAGCACGACTCGACTTCATTGAAACTTCCTGTCGAAAACTATACGTCTTCTCTTTCATATGATATTAAAGGCAAAAAGATTGGCGTTGTTAAAGAACTTATGGTAGAAGGTCTTGCTCCTGATGTTCAAAAGGCTATGCAAAGTGCAATAGATACTTATAAGTCACTTGGTGCAGAAGTTGTGGAAATATCACTTCCGAATATAAAACACTCTATCGGAATTTATTATATCTTGGCAACGGCAGAATGCAGTTCAAACCTTGCACGTTTTGACGGTGTAAGATACGGACACAGAACGGCAGACGCTTCTAACCTTATGGAACTTTATTGCAAATCTCGTGCGGAAGGGTTCGGACCGGAAGTAAAACGCCGTATAATGCTCGGAACTTACGCTTTAAGTTCCGGATATTATGATGCTTACTACAAGAAAGCACAACAAATGAGAAGAGTTGTAACCGACGACTTTTTGAAAGCATTTTCATCCGTAGATGTACTTATTGCTCCGACTTGCCCGAACACTGCTTTTGACTTGGGTTCAAAAACAGAAGACCCGCTTGCAATGTACCTGACAGATATTGCAACAATCGGCGCAAACCTCGCAGGTATTCCGGCAATCTCTGTTCCGGCAGGATTTGACAGTGACGGTATGCCAATCGGACTCCAAATCATGTCTCCTCAATTGACCGAAGCAAAATTATTCAACTTTGCGTATAAGTTTGAACAGGAACACGATTATTATAAGCAATTGGCAAATTTATAAAATAACAAAAAAGGCGGGTTGGCAAAATGCCAACCCGCCTTTTTTACATATTTTACATAAAATTATGCAATTTCTTTATCTTTAGCATTCGGGAGTCGGATGAGTTCTGCCTGATTTTCTCTCTCTTCCTCATTCTCTACCATTTCCTTCGTTATGGTAAATTTCTTGATATCGTGCTTAGACGGAATATCGTACATAATATCAAGCATAATTCCTTCAACTATTGACCTCAAAGCACGAGCGCCCGTTTTACGTTTAATTGCCTTCTTCGCAATTAAATCAACCGCTTCCGGTTCAAAGTCGAGTTCTACACCGTCCATCTCAAGAAGACATTTGTATTGTTTCAATACAGCGTTCTTCGGCTCGGTCAAAATCATCTTCAAAGTATCTTCATCCAAAGCGTCAAGAACAGCGTAGACAGGGATTCTGCCGATAAATTCGGGAATTAAGCCGAATTTAAGCAAGTCTTCCGGCTGAAGTTTTTTCAAAAGTCTTGATGCCTGCTGTTCCTTCTCTGCCTGAGTCGGAGCAACATTCCCGAAACCTACCGAAGAACCGTCTTTTACACGGTGCTCAATAATCTTGTCCAAATCTACAAACGCACCGCCTACTATAAACAGAATATTCTTTGTGTCAATCTGGATCATCTCGGCTTGCGGGTGTTTTCTTCCTCCCTGCGGAGGAACATTAGAAAGCGTACCCTCAATAAGTTTCAATAAAGCCTGTTGTACACCTTCACCGGATACATCACGCGTAATTGATGTATTTTCGGATTTTCTTGCAATCTTGTCAATTTCATCAATATATATAATGCCTCTTTCTGCCTTCTTTGCATCAAAATCGGCATTCTGATACAATCTTAAAAGTATGTTTTCAACGTCATCACCGACATAACCTGCTTCGGTCAGAGTTGTTGCATCCGCAACAGCAAACGGAACATCGAGCATTTTTGCCAATGTTTGAGCCAAAAGTGTCTTACCGCTTCCCGTCGGACCTAC
>JAFXYU010000225.1 GCA_017541565.1 bacterium
ACAGGTTTATTTTATAATTTTTTGGGGCAAACGTCAAGTATTTATTAAGTTTTTACAAAAATGGCAAAAAAAAAATTCACCATTTTTATATCATGTATGAAGCTTCAAAATAATTGTGCCATCTCATTCAAATCTGGGCTGACTCCCGCGTTGGAAAAGAGTTTCAAGACGCTCAATGTATCAGCGCTTGAGAAAAGAATGGCGAAAGAGTACGGAATAGATGCAAAATTTAACGGCAACAAGGCAGTTGGCGGCTGCTTTAATTATGTTGCGGAATTGTGCAGTGAGGCGAGCGAGAGGTATAAATTGCCGTTCAACTATGTTCCGCCGAGTATCAGACTATATTCTTCCAAAAACATTCTTAATGAAGTGTCTGAGGATACTTACGGTTTTTGTATTCCGGAAAAGCAGAAGGTTTTAGACGGGGAGGGATTGTTTGAAACAGGTTCGGTATTTTTGAGAGAGTTTCCAGATGATGTCAAATTTATTGATTCTTTTCAGGAGTTAAGGCGGAATACAAACCATTCTTCAACATCTCATTTTTTGGGATTGTTTTTTCACGAATGGTTTCATAATGTGCATTTGAACCTTTTGTTTGACAGGTTTAACAAGAATAAAATTAGCCAAATAGATCAGGTGAGAATCCTTGATAAAAAGATGCAGCCATTCAATATAATTTACCGATTTGCGGTTAAACATTCGCTCAGCGATTACGCTTCGACAAACGAATTTGAACTTTTTCCGGAGATTTTGTCAAAAATAATGACAGAATCAATTAATGAGAACACAATGACACTCAAAAACAATCCGATGGATGTTTTTAAGACTTTACCAAAGTTTATTCAGAAATATATGAATAAAGAATTGGGATAAATTATTTTTTATCGCTTTTTTCTTCGGTTGCGGCACCTGCTGTCATGCCAAAAGCACCTGCAAGTCCTGCCCCTGCCCAAGCACCGATTGCTGTGCCGACAAACGGAATAAATGAACCTATCAGCGCTCCGACCAAAGCGCCGCCTGCTGCGCCTGCTGCACCTTTTTTTGCCGCTTCTTTAAAATTAATTTTTTCCGGAACTTCATTTGGAGCAGGTCCGCCGAAGTCGTGAAGAATTACACCGCTCAAAACTCCGGTTGCGGGGAATGCGATACTTCTTTTAATCATTTTGGATTTGGGAAGTTTCTTTTCAATCGGTTCCATCATAATTCTTGTGGGATATACTTTCATTACGGGCATAATTAATACTCCTTTAATACAAACACATACTATTTATATCAAAGGAGTATTTTTGTGTCAAGAACTTCGTTATAATAACTATTTTCCGGTTGAGCCGAATCCGCCCGCTCCGCGTTCGGTGTCAGAGAGTTCGGTCACAACTTCTATTTCGGCCTGTTCATATTTTGCAATGACCATTTGAGCAATTCTTTCCTGCGGCTCAATTGTATACGGTTCGTTAGAAACGTTGACAAGACCTACGCAAACTTCTCCGCGGTAATCTTCATCAACTGTTCCCACGCAGTTAATAAGACTTATTCCGTGCTTGATAGAAAGTCCGGAACGCGGTCTTATTTGTGCTTCGTACCCGTGTTCGAGTTCAATTTTGAGCCCTGTCGGGATTAATTTTCTCTCTAATGGCTGAAGTGTAATCGGCTCATCAATAGCCGCACACAAATCCATACCGGCAGCACCTTTTGTTTTATATTCCGGAACTGATTTGTTATGTTCCATTCTAAAAATCTTTAAAATCATAATATTATAAACTCCCTCGTTATTTTATATTTTATGCGGTAATAATAGTTTTTCCGTTAACAACCTGTTTCGGGAAGATTGTGAATGTTTCGAGTGTTTCTAAACCTTTTGACTTGTTTTCCTTATCAATGTCTGATGCTTTTTCAACAATTTCGTCCGAATCCATGGAAGGAGTTGACATAAAACTGTTAGCATACGCTATAAAAGCATTTCTTCTTGCATTAGTTTCGTTAATTGATGATACTTTCATATTTCCCTTTTCCGTGCTAGTTGTATAACTCCAATATTCATTGTGATTCAGAAGAATTTTGTTGTCAATAAAAAATAAATGTTTGTAACGAAAGTTTTTTTGTGATAGGATGATTGAGTTGACAATTTAATAATGTTTTTGTCGTAGTGGCACTCTGCCGAAGAAAATCCGAACCGTTGAGGATTTTCTGAGAGGGGAGGTATACGCGACGTATAGATTAAAACAATTTGACAATTAAATAAATATAGAATGAGTCGTAGTGGCAAGGACTCCGTTGGCGAGCAGGAAAAGGTGACTAAACGTCACGTTTTCCGTTAGACAGGACGATGGTTTATAGTAGAACAAGAGCCAATGGAGGGTGCGTAAGCACATCCGTCACGAAGACAAACAAAGATTTGACAATTTAATACAACAAAGTGTACGGGTCGTAGTGGCGGAATCGGTATACGCGCACGTTTGAGGGGCGTGTGGAGAAATCCTTGGGGGTTCAAGTCCCCCCTACGACACCATAAAAGAGATGTTGACTTATGTCAGCATCTCTTTTATTATGAAGTTGGGTCGGGCTGGAATCACCTTCTGGGGTTCAGCGACTTGCGAGCAGAGGCTGGAGTGTTTTTGCGATTGTGCGAAAAGCACAAGAAGCAAAACACGGAAT
>JAFXYU010000226.1 GCA_017541565.1 bacterium
GCTCAAGGAGATAAAAATCTTAATCCGAGAACGGCTCAGGCATTAAACAATGTTTACAGAGTTTATGCAAATGCATAATTAAAAGAATAAATAATACCTTATTAATTAACCTATTTACCCTTTGTTATACAAGCAAAGGGTTTTTATTTATCTTTATGCTTCCATGCAAAGTGGTTATATTCAATAAGAGCAATATGAATTATTGTAAGTATTGCGGAAAAGTAAGCAACAGGCTTATGTATTTTTCTCAATGTTATATTTTTGGAAATTCCGCTGACGGCAGCAACTGCCAATCCAACAGCAGATGCGTATCCTGTGGATTTTGGCGTTATGTATTTATTATCAATTGGCGATACTTTCATATAAATTAATTCTATTATAAAAATAAGTTTCTATACGATGACAATTTAGGATTATTTTTTTCTTGCGGGTTTCTGTTTAAAAAGTTTTTCAAAATGCTTCTTGCTTTTAAATAATCATGTTTTTTTAGATAAATGTTAGCCAAATTGACGGCATAATCAATATTCTGTTGATTATTTTTTATTAAATATTCATATTCTTTTATTGCCTCTTTTGTTTTATTTTGTTTTCCGTATATTTCCGCTTTTAGAAGATGTAACTCATCTTTATCATTGATTTCTTGTGCATAATTTACATAATCAAGTGCAAGTTCAAAAAGTTCCTGATAATAATATGCAACGGCAAGATTATAAAGTGTAATATATCTGGAGTCGTCGTTGTGTGAGACCTGCAAGGCTTTTTCAAGATATTTTATTGCTTCTGTGTATCTTTTTTGTTCAACAAGTGCTTCTGCCAAATCAATGTATCCGTTAGGAATATTGGGTGCTTTTCTTATGTAATTTTTGGCTTCGTTAAATTTTGTATAATTTATGTCATCATTATCTCCGAGTATTAAATAAGGAACATAGTTATATTCCAGTTCATTTGCATTTGTAATATCCGGTTTGATTTTATACAAAAGTTGCAGTGTAATCTTATCTGCGTATGTTAAGGCTGATTTTGAATCGTTTTGCAATGTTTCATTATCCTTTGCCATGTGCATAATGTTTTCTTTGTTATAACTGTGTCCCATAAAGCCCAATGCATGGAATATTTCGTGCAATGAAGTATTATATATCTGGTTTTGAGAATATATTTTACCGTCCAAGTCTTTTATATTCAGTTTTATGGTCATATTTTCAAGTTTATTTTGAGTAATTGTCGGCGAAGTGTATGCAACGATGTATTTTTTCCCGTATTCAGGGGATTTAATATCTTCTTCAATAAACTCTACCCAGATATCGGGATTAATTTTTACCTGTTTGAAATTTATTCTGCATGAACTGGCTCTTTCCAGTTCGTTAAAAGCATCCGTAACGCCTTTAATCAATTCATCATTTGCTGCGTATGGATTTTTGAAACCGAATGTTATTGGCATTTTCCCCCAATGTACTATTTTTTGGTTGTAGGGTGCTTGCTTAATATAGTTTTCGGGGTATTTGTTATGAATTTCACGTTTGAGATTATAGAGGAAATACTCTGCGTTAACGGAGGCTGAATCTTTGATGTCACTCTCTACAATTTTGACAAGTTTTTCTTGAGATTTTATTGTAAGCGGTGAATTAATTATAGAGTTTACATAATTGATTCTGAGTTTGTAATCATTATTATTAAGTAAAAACGCTCTTTCATAAAAATTTTGGGCCTGTTGAATATTTCCTTGTTTATAGTAATAGTTTCCTATTGTTCCGTAAAATTCACCTGCGTGTGTCCTAAATAAAAATGCAAAGATAACAAGTAAAAACAGGAAAGAATACAGATAAATTTTGTATCTATTCTTCATCATCTTTTACACCATTATCAATATTTAGTGTTTTTACCAGAGAACGTACATCTCCTTTTAGTTTAAAATATTCTTTAAACTTCGGAGTAGTTTTGAGATTAAATGAACGTCCGTTTTTATCTTTGTGCTTGGATATTAGTCCTTTTTCAATAAGTTCTTGGACATGTTCATAGGCATTTGAACCTCTCAAATCTTTTAAATAAGTTTGTCTTATAGGCTCTTTTAATGCAATAACAGTAAGTGTTTTTAGAACCGGCGGTCTTAATTCCACAGGGCATAACTTTTCAACAATATCAAGGTGTTCCTGCTTTACCTGAAGAATATATCCGTTTTCATCGTCAATTTCAAGCGCACCTTCTCGGGAAGCGTAATCCATAATGAGTTCAAGAAGTGCTTCTTCAACATTCTCAGGAGTTTCTTCAAGAATTTCCGCAATATCTTCTATCTGAAGAACCTTTGCTGTTACAAAAAGAACAGCCTCAATTCTGGATTTCAACTGCTCCATCCGTTACCTCATCTTGTAAAATATTTTGCACATTTTCAACCTGTTCGTCGATTTCTTCCGATAAATTTTCTGTTCTCGGACGTTTTACAACATACAAATCCGAATAAAATTCATCTTGTTCCAAATCGTAGTCGCTGTCTGCGGTAAGGAATAAAAGCGAAATATATGCGCTGATTCTATCCATTCCAAGCAGAGTAAGTTCGTTAAGTTCTATTTTATCTTGTCGGTTTAGAATCTCTTCAAGGTTTGCTTTTAGACGCAGAACGCCATTTTCAATATATTCGTCGTGCGGAAGATTGATGATATCTACAACAGAAAGTCTTGCATAATTTTGAACTCTGCGTTTTGCACGTTCATGTGCATTTTTTAGTGACTGTTTCTTATCAAGTTGTTCGTAAAATTCAAGTTGACGTATTAAATCACGAAGAGTTACTACTCTGTTGTGATTAAGTCTTACAGAGGTTCTTCTTTGCAAGACTTCATCGATAGAAATAACGTTGTTTGTCGGTATAGTATCATCGGTTGAATAATCCAGCGGTTCGTCATCCGTATAGTTAAAATCTTCATCGTGCTGCGGCTCAAAATCCATAACATCCAAACCTTCAAGGATGTTTGACTTCAATTTTAAAAGTATAGCGGCGAAAAGGAGCGTTCTGCCGGTCAGACGCAGGTTTTGTGCTTTAGATTGAAACAAATGCATAAGATACTTATCCGTAACATCAACTATATTGATATTCCACGGATCTATCTTGCCCTGTTTTGCCATATTAACGAGAATCTCTATTCCGTCAACTTCGGCTTCTTGGACTAAATTTTCTTGCTTATTAAAACTATCGATACTATTAGCCACCATTGTCTTTATTTTATACTTAATCTTTTCTTCTTAACTCCTCTATATTGAGGAATTTTGATCATAAGGGTATTCAAACCCCTCCCTTATGCTATTATACCATATTTGAACCAATTGCAAATTTATTTACAATAATCAACTGTAGTTATATTTAATCTCTGAGTTTCACTCCCGTCACCTTTGAGATACCTTTTTCTTTTTGAGTAACACCAATTGTGCGGTTTGCAGATTCAATCATCGGTTTTCTGTGGCTGACAACTATAAATTGCGTTGTTTCTGACTGAGATTGAACAATATGTGCCAACTTTTCAACGTTGATACCGTCAAGACTGGCATCAACTTCATCAAATGCATAAAATGGTGCCGGCATATATTTTTGTATAGAAAATACAAATGCTAATGCAGTTAATGCCTTTTCTCCGCCGGACATACCTGCTAGTCTTTGTTTTTTCTTGTCGCGAGGCTGCGCTTCTATATCAAGTCCGCCTTCAAATGGTTTTTCTTCGTTTTCTAATATGAGGGTTCCTTCACCGTCAGACAGTTTGTGGAAAATATCTTTGAAGTTTTCATTGAGCGCATTGTATGTTTTAAGGAATGTTTCCTTCTTTAAATCCTCATACCCTTTCATTCTTTCAAGTATTTGCGTACGTTCGCTTGAAAGCGTTTCAATCTGACCTTGAAGTTCTTTCTGGCGTTCCGAAACTTTATCAAAATCTTCCAGTGCCTTCATGTTTACCGCACCCAAATCGTCCATGCGTTTTTGCAGCCGTTGAATTTTATTTGTTATTTCTTCAATGGACATTTCTATCGGAGTCAGTTCATTAACGTTTATGCCGGCTTCTTCAAGTTTACCTTTAGTCTCTTCCAATTTTGGTTCAAGTTCTCGTCTGCGCGCTTTAAATGACTCTATTTGTTCAGCAATTCTTTCGATTTCGGACGCTTTTAAATTTCTTTTTGTTTCAATATCAACAAGGTCTTTATTAATATTATCGCGTTGAGCAAAAAGTTCTCCTAATTTGTCTGTAATTTCTTTTATTTGAATTTCCAGAGTTTCAAGTTCTTCGTTTAATCCTTTAATTTCTTCCGCAAATTTAATCTTATCATTTTCTAATTCTTTATTTGTTGCAATAGATCGTTCTATTGTTTCATTGTGAGTTTTTATGGTTGTGCGGTTGAATTCAATCCTTTGGTGCAGTCCTTCAATTTCGTTATTAGCATCTGCAAGATTTTTTTCATAACGTTTAATTTCCGCTTCTACTCCTGCAGTTCTTTCTTTTAATTCTTTTAAATCTGCATCATTAATAAGTTTATCAATTTCCTGAATATTTGTTTGCAAATCTGTAATTTTCTCGGAAATTGTAATATGTTCTTGTTCAATCTTATCCAGACTTTTTTCAATTTTTAATATTTCAGGTTCGGTTGTTTTTATGAATCCGTTTTTTTCATCAATGTTTGTTTGATTGTTTGTAAAATCCGCTTCAAGTCTTGCTAACTCAAGTTTTGCGTTGCTAAATTCCGTTGTGGAAAGCGAATATTTTTCTCTGATATCATCAACTTTTGAATCTAATTCCGAACGTTTTGTTGTTAAAGCAGCATACTTTGATTCCATTTCTTTTAGTTTTGTACGATAGGCATCAATTTCGCTATCTGAATTTTGAGCAAATTTCAGGCTGTTTTTTCTTACGCTACCGCCGGTAATTGAACCGGATTTCTCAAACAGGTCGCCGTCAAGAGTTACCATACGGTATTTTCCGATAAGTTTGTGCGCAACTTCTCTGTTTTCTACGACGAGTGTATCACCCACAGCATAATAAAAAGCATCAAGATATTTATCATCAAAATCAATAACACCTTTATCTTTGGGAATATTCAAACTTTTAGGGCATTTTACAATTTTGTTGAGCGGAATAAATGTTGCCCGACCTGTTTTTGATGATTTGAGCGTTTCAATGCATACAGAAGCAACATGCTCGTCATCAACAACGATATGCGACATCCGTCCGCCAACGGCAATTCCCAGCGCTGTAGAGTATTCTTCGTCGACCTTGCCGAGTTTTATCAGAGGGGCATGAACTCCTCGGATATTTGCACCCATAATGGTATCAACCGAATCTCCGAGGTTAGCATCTTCGCTCGCTTGTTTAGCTGCCTCAAGGAGATAAATCTTTTTGCGTGCCGCCTGAAGGTCATACTCAAAATCTGTGATTTCATTTTTAGTTTTGTCCAAATCATTTAATGTATTTTTAAGGATAGTTTTGAAATCGTCAAGTTCTTTGCCTAATTGTTCAATAAGAAGTTCTTTTGAAGATTTTTTTTCTGCAAAACTTGTTTTAAATTCTTCCAACTCTTTTATTTTTTCTCTGGCATCTTCCAGTGCCTTCTTTTTTGCGGATAACTCTGCTTCAAGCGGAGCCTGCTCTCTTATAAGTTTTGTTTCTTTATCTTGATACTCTTCAAGTTCTTTTTTAAGATTATTCCGTTTTTCAAGGTGTTTTTCCGCTGTTTCATTGAGTCCTGAAACATCTTCCAGTATCTTATGAAGAAGGGCTTTTTGTTCATCGATATTTTTTTCAATACCCTTAATTTCGTCTTTTTTTAATGATATTTTCAGTTCCTGATCTTTAATCTTTTCTTCCTGAACATCAATACCGCTTTTTGTATTTTCTATGGTTTTCAAATTATCCTGAATTTGCTTATCAGTGTATGTAATAGACGAATTTTTTCTGGCAATAGAGCCTTTTATTTCTTCTGCTTTTTGTTTAAGTTCTAGTTGATGAGCCTCACCTTTTTCTTTTATGGTTTCTGAAATTTCTTCGTATTTTTCCCTGATAAGTTTCAGTCTTTCATCTAAATCCTTTGACTGTAATTCTTCTTCTTTCTTCTTTTTGGTAAATTCCAAAATATTTTCATGAGCCTGTTCGAGATTTCGTCTTAAATCAAAGAACGTAACTGTACTGATTTGACTTTCGAGTCCGTTTTTTTCTTCTTTAAGTTTTTGATATTTGAGTGCAACTTCACGTTCTTCTTTTAATTGTTCAAGACGACCATTAACTTCGTTAAGTATAAGCGTAGAATTAACAACACGTTTTTCTACAGTTTCAAGTTCACTGGTTGCTTGTTCTATTCTTCTGTCAAAGTCAGCGACACCGGCAATCTCGTCTATTATTTTTCTGCGTTCGTTTGGTGTGCAGTTTGTGATACTCATAACGTCGCCTTGCATCATTACGTTATAACTGTTTGGTGTAATGTTAAATTTTTCAAGTTTTGCATGAATGTCTGCAAGTGTTGCAATTTTATCATCAAGATAATAGATACTGTTAAACCCTTGAGAGGATTTTCTAATTCTTCGTGCAACAGAAAAGTCGCCTCCCTCTGCTTCTCCAAAAGTTACTTTTACATAGGCTTCATTTCTTTTGTTATATGTTGAAATCAAGTGAAATAATTTTTCGGCACGCAGGGTTCTGCTGGTGGATAACCCAAGAGCAAAAAGGATGCTGTCAATAATATTACTCTTTCCGGAACCGTTCGGGCCGGAAATTGTTGTAAACCCTTTAAGCATAGGTATTTCTACTTTGTTCGCAAACGACTTAAAGTTGTCTACTTCCAATTGTTTTATGTACATGCTATCCCTTCTCCACCTCTTAAAAGCCAGTTATATATATCAATTTAAACATTAAAAGTGAGGTGTGTCAATGTATTAAGGACTGTTAAGCCTTTATAATCAAAAAAAGACCTCCTTTTTGAGGAGGTCTTTTTTATATTTTCATCTCTACAGTTTCTGCGGATTTCTTAGCGGAATAATTCTGTCTAAATCACCGTTAACCGAGAAGTAGAATCTCGCAGTATTTTCGTGGTAGTATTTGTGTCCGAGCGGGAAACCTACACCAATCTGAGCGGTCAGCCAATCCGTAAATGTCAGATAAGTACCGAAACCGACTGCGTGTAAGAATTGTTGCGGATAATCGTAAACGCCTTTATGTTCGCCAATCCAACCGTAATCATAGAATGCTGCAAGTTTGATTCTTTCATCAATCTTAGGTGCAATCTTATTTAAGAACGGTATCGGGAATCTGTATTCAGCTGTTGCTGTA
>JAFXYU010000024.1 GCA_017541565.1 bacterium
GACATGCACAACTCGGCATGAACTTTGAAGAAGAACTTCTTGAAAAATTTAACTCCGAGCACGAAGCAATATCAGGAAGCAAAATATTTGAAATTGCCACATCACTTGCGGGTGCGATTGATGCCAAAGATCCTTACACCAAAGACCACTCTACATCTGTTGCAAGATTCTCGGAAGCACTGGCAAGGGCTATCAATCTTCCTGAGACAGAAATTGAAAGAATCAGACTTGGTGCGCTGCTTCATGACGTTGGTAAGATAGGTATTCCGGAAACCGTACTAAAGAAAGAAGGTCCTCTTTCAGACGAGGAATGGAAAGTTATGAAACAGCACCCAACAATTGGCGCAGAGAAAGTATTGATGCCAAACGCATCTCTAAGAGATTTAATACCAATAGTTAAGTATCACCATGAAAGAATTGACGGAACCGGTTATCCTGAAGGACTTTCCAACGGAAACATTCCGCTTGCAGCAAAAATTGTTGCTATTGCAGACACATATCACGCCCTAATTAGTGACAGACCATACAGACGCGGAATGAATATTGAAAAAGCAATATCAATCCTTGAAGAAGGTGCAGGCACACAATGGGATGCCGATTTGATAAGAACATTTATAAGTATCGCACCCTCATTGGGAGTATAATAACTAAATACTAACAACATATACTCTAATTTTATTTTGCATACTTTAGGAAAATTTGCTGTTTAGTCTGCATCATTTCTTCAATTATAAGCCAAGTCCCGTTAGATTGCTTTTTGACAACTGCATACGTTTTAAGTTTATATGTCTCTCCTATAGGCTGTCTTAAAGATGAAATCTTATAAGTGTCATTATCAATTTTAGTTATTTTAATATTTGAGTAAAAATTCTTATATTGTCTGAGTTTTGCTCCGGCTTGAGCAATTTTCATCTGTTTAATATAAGTTGAAGTATTTGTATAAACATCTACCAACGAGCCGTCAGGTTTAACAACCTGACGTATAATTTTAGCATTTGGCGAGTACATAGATGTAACCGAATCACTATATGAATTTGCTGCATTTATATAATTGTTATAAAAGTTCAACGCATCCTGTCGATTGTCAGCATAAACAGAAATCATGGACATAACTAATACAGCAATAGATAATAAAAATTTCTTCATTAATGTTCTCCTAAATGAAAAACGAGATTACCCATTGTATTGTTCATTTATACGTCAGGTAAATCTCCTTTAACATCGGCAATCTCATCAGATTCCAAATGAAAGGCTTTATGCAAACTCTCAACAGATGCCTTAGCATCATTTTCATCAACAATACAACTTATTTTAATTTCACTCGTTGAAATCATCTTTATATTTATATTATTATCCGCCAATGTTTTAAACATCTTCGCTGCTATACCAGGACGGTCAATCATTCCGGCACCAACAATTGAAACTTTAGCAATCTTGTCATCAACATAAACATTGCTAAATTCCAACTGTGCCTTTACTTTTTCAAGAATACTCAATGTCTGTTCAAGATCACCTTTGTCAATTGTAAAGGCTATGTCATTTGTGTTCAAATCGCGTCTTGCATAAGATTGAATAATCATATCGACAGAAATATTTGCTATCGCAAGTCCGTTAAACAAAATTGCCGCCGTTCCGGGATTATCTTTAACATCGCAAACTACTATTCTTAACTGTGACAAATCCGATGCAACACCGGTAACCGGTTTATGTAATTCCATTTCATCAACTCCTAATATTAAAGTTCCTAAATTTTCCAACTTGAATGTACTTCTGACTCTTACAGGAACACTGTATTGTTTTGCAGTTTCAACTGCTCTCGGATGAAGAACATTCGCTCCTACTCGTGCAAGTTCAAGCATCTCCCCGTAAGAAATTTCATCCAATCTTGATGCATTTGGGACTATACGCGGATCAGTAGTGTAAACACCTTCGACATCCGTATATATATCACATCTTTTTGCATTTAAAGCACCCGCAAGAGCGACTGCTGATGTATCAGATCCGCCTCTTCCGAGTGTTGTAATTTCCAAATCTTCCGTAACTCCTTGAAATCCTGCAATTACGACAACTTGCCCTTTTTCCAAGTAATTTTTTATTTTCTCGGTTTTAATATCAATTATTCTTGCTTTTGTATGAACTTTCTCTGTCATAATTCCGACCTGAATAGCATTCATACTGACAGCAGGACAGCCTTGTGCCTGCAAAGCCATTGCAAGAAGGGCTATAGAAACACCTTCACCTGTAGATAGAAGCATGTCCATTTCTCGTGACGATGGATTTGGAGAAATATCATGGGCAAGTTTAACAAGATAGTCTGTAGTATGCCCCATTGCGGAAACAACCACAACAATATCATGACCAAGTTCTTTCTCCCTAATTATAGCCTTGGCAACATTTTTTATTTTTTCCGTATCCGCAACAGAAGTCCCCCCGAACTTCTGAACAATTATATCTTTCATACAATACCTTTTCCATAGAATATTATATATATAAACAAATTGTTTGACAACATAAAAATTGAGTACAATAATTTTCAACTCTTTTATGATAAAATCAAAATATCAAAGGGGGATATATGAGAGCAGACGGAAGAAATAATAATGAACTCAGGAAGATAAGTTTTACACATAATTTCACAAAACACGCGTTGGGTTCTGTTCTGGTTGAATTTGGAGACACAAAAGTAATTGTATGCGCATCGGCAGATTTGAAAAAACCCAAATGGATGGCTGAAGAAGATAACAGAGGATGGGTAACCGCAGAATATTCACTTTTACCTTCAGCAACAAATACAAGATGCAAAAGAGA
>JAFXYU010000227.1 GCA_017541565.1 bacterium
ATTCAGTTTGTAACCGATGACGGGGTGGAAGTTATAGAAGGTTAGTTATAATCAGCCGTTTATAATTCCCTGCGCGGCAACATAAGCGGTTGACCATGCGTTTTGGAGATTAAACCCTCCGCAGAATCCGTCTATATCAACAACTTCACCTGTAAAAAATAAGTGCGGACAAAGTTTTGATTCCATGGTTTTAGAATTAATCTCATTCAAGTCGTACCCGCCCGCAGTTACAGTTTCTTCGCCTTTGTTTGTTCCATTAACGGTCACTGTAAAATTATTGATTTTATTCAAAATTTTATCACGGGTTTTTCCGTCGACCTTACATCCCTGAATCTCTGCCGTATCGCCGGAAATCATCTCCGCAAAACGAATCGGAAAGATTTCGGATAAAATATTTTTTACGCATTTATGAGGATTTTCATTTAATAAAACCTGAAAATCAAATTCCTTAGGATAAAGGTCAAAACTTAAATCATAAGGAAATTTCTCTCTTGCTTTTATTGACGAAATTTTATAAACCAAAGGACCTGAGATACCAAAATGGGTAAAGAGTATATCGCCGGATTCATTAATATCTTTGGAATAAACATTTTTCAGAACAATTCCGCTAAGATTTTTCACATCTGTATTCAGCCCGACAAGCGAGGGCTTATAGGGAACAATGCTATGATTTGTACCTTTGATAACAGAACCGCCGCCTGTGGATATTACAATATCCGTAAAGAAGTATTCGGCTTTATCCGATTTTAGTTTAAAACCGCCATCAATAGGCATAATTTGTAAAACTTTTTCTTTGACAAAATCTGCTCCTTTAATTTTTGCCAAAATTTTATTCCGCACATCTTTTGAATCGTTTGAAACAGGGAAAATCCTTCCGTCTTCTTGGGTATAAGATTCTATCCCAAATTCTTCAAAAAGCGATAAAGTGTCTGAAGTGGAAAATTTTGAAAACACGGAATAAAGGAATTTTTCGCCTCGGGGATAGTTAGAAGCAAGTTCTTTACTGTCATATTCAGCATGCGCAAAATTACATCTTCCGCCGCCGGTGGGAAGAATAGTTCTTAGAGGGGTAGAGTAATCAAAAAGAGTAACACTTTTCATGCCGGATTTGAACAAGAAATAAGCACAAACACACCCCGATGCTCCTGCTCCGATTATACCGACAGACTTAAACTCTTGTACCATAGAGAAAGACCTGTTCGGGATTTTCCAATTCGTCATACAATTGAGCAATAGTTTTCTTAAACAATGGATGAACAAAATCCTGCGCAATTTCAAGCATAGGAACAAGAACAAACGCACGTCTTTGTAGAAGTCGATGCGGAATTATAAGATTGTCCGTACTGATTACATCCGAATCATAGAACAATATATCAATATCAATCGTTCTGTCACCGTATTTACCATCTTGGGTTGTACGCACCCTGCCGAGTTTCTGCTCAATTTTTTGACACTCATTTAAAAGTTCTTCCGGTGTAAGTGAAGTTGAAATCTGGATTACAGCGTTAACAAACCAGTTTTCCGTTTTCATACACCAAGGCTCTGTTTCATAAAAAGACGAAGATGTGACAATACTTGTACCCGGCAGAGTGCTAAACATGCTTGCAGCCTGCTGGAGATAACTTAGTCTGTCACCGAAATTTGAACCTAATGATAAGAATACAGTTGCCATAAGATAATTTTACATTGTGTTATTAAATCTTGTCAATTTTAAAGTTTTATGTCTTGTTCTTGCGTGTTATATCAGGTTTTTAGTAGATTGTGTAAATTTTTGTAACAAATATTTAACAAAAACTAAAGTTTATAAAAAAAATGCCGATAACTATATTAAGCAAAAGGAAATAATTTTAGGAAAGGACATTTGGATATGCTGAAGAAAATCGCAACCCCGAATAATAACACGTTCAGTGGTGTTGAATTTATATTAAGAGGGGCTAAAAAACGAAGGACTATGGCAGTTTCAAATGCAGTCGCAATCAATGCTGAGAGTGGAGTACAGACAAAATTGCAGGCTGTAAAATAAAGAATCTGTCCGTAATTAAGATGAGAGTATGAAAAAGCCCTGATTTTAGTAAAATCGGGGCTTTTATCATGGTATTAAAATATTCTTTAAAAAAAAATATCTTTATGATATCATGAGTTTACCGTCTTGGAGACATGGCCGAGTAGGCTGAAGGCGGCACCCTGCTAAGGTGTTATGTGGGGCAACCTGCATCCTGGGTTCGAATCCCAGTGTCTCCGCCATAAAATCGGATAGAACTTGTGTCTTATCCGATTTTATTTTGGAAATGTTGGATGTATTTAAATGGATGTTTCAATGCTGTACGGATGGTAAGATAAATTTCCGCAAGTTAGCAACAAATCAAAGTTTTGGCGGTTGGAAGTTGTAAAAAATTCAATTTCTCAAACTACCTGAAAAGTCCTTCAAAAGTCTGTGTTTGTCTAAACACAGACTTTTGGTTGTAATAC
>JAFXYU010000228.1 GCA_017541565.1 bacterium
CAACAACAACGGCTCCCGCTCCGCCTGTCATAAAAATATATGCCGCAAAAGCAACGATTGTTATTACAGCGCGTCCTGCACTAAGCCAAAAACCATCTTCCTGAATTTTGAACTCAATTTCTTGTGCCGAAATATTGTACGTTTTGTTTTCCGTTGTAACCATTTTGTCAAAATCTATGGTTACTTTTCCGCCTCGCATACAACGGGATGCGCTCTTTGCTTTTGTAATTTTTCCGTACAAAATGCTGCCTTTTTCGGCTATTTTTGCTCCGTCAACTTCCAAATCTTCATCCAAAGTAGCCACAACCTCATCACGTTTTTGTGCGGAAGAAGTATCAAGCGGAGTTTGCAGCGTGACAGGAAGAGTTGTTCCTTTTTCCAACTTGACGACTTTTCCGCTCAAAGTGTCTTCTTCTTCAAAGGTGTATTTTGTTTCAGGTTGCTGTATATTTTGAATCTTAATCGAGGCATCATCACTTTTCCCGAACGCAAAAGCGTTTGGTAAAATTAAAAAAAGAACAAGAATTGTCAACAATAATCTCATTTTTGCTCCTTTTAGCGTACACCCTTACACTTATACAACGATAATTTTTTTAAATTGTTCATTTTTTATTTTGTGTGGATTATAATATTCAAAGAAAAGTAAGTACATATGATTAATAACGTATCTTTTAAGTCAAAAATCAATTTTGTGAATCGTCAGACTTTTTTAAAAACATTACCGGAAAATTCAAAATTTATAAATTTTACTCTTGAATCACCGTTGTGCGAAAAAGGACAAGACTTTTATACAACCGGAGTGAAAACGTGCAGTGCCGGCGGATTGACCGATACAAAAATCGGTGCGGCGGGTTTTCACTTACTGGATGATATTCAGAATTATTATAGGATTGAAGGGATTTGGGAGTTAATATTTAAATCGCTTCCGGTCAAACCGTCAAATGCACTTTTAATTGGCAGCAAAGACCAAATGGGGCGTCCGTATTCTTTGAAAATGTTTCGTAAAATAAAAAAAATTCTTTCCGAAAAAGTACCGAATGTGAGCGTGTTTGAGACGCATGCAAAAACTATGGGTGCGACGGATTGTCAATATGACTTGAAAACGGATACTTGGACTATTTGCACAGGATTTCTTGATTCGAAAAACAAGTATAGTGAGGTTTCCTGTGTTGATGATTTGAGAAAAAATTTCAAAAATATAACTTTGTCCAAAAGAGACACCTTGTTTATCAATGGCGAAGAAGTAATTTTGTAGATTTATTGTGCGTAATTACTTGCCATACATAGAGTTTTAGAGTAAAATAGATAGCAATTCGGGGGAAATAATTTGATTGTTCAGGCTACATATTCTAAAGATGCAGTGTTGTATATTAAAGCAAGCGGTAAATTAGACATATACAACGCACCGGATTATCTTGAAGAGGTAAAGGAGCATCTAAAAAAATATGCAAACGAATATGTCCTCGACTTTTCGGAAATTACATTTGTCGCAAGTATAGGGCTTAGGGCTATTTTATCGATATATAAAATTGCGAAAGCAAAAGGTTGTTCGTTAAAATTAATAAATGTAAATAAAGACATTTTACACTCTTTCCAAATTACGGGTTTTGACGAATTTTTAACTATCGAAAACGATTCTGAAAACCAGAACACGGAACAGAATTAAAATTTATAAGGAGAACCGCCGAACCACCAAAAGAGTGTTTATCATCCAACCACCTTGAAATTGTATAATAACAGTCGGTTTGAAAAGAAAGAACAGAGAGTTTGAGAATTATTCAAAATCTAAATTCTTGATATTTTCTATATCATTTGAACTTCCCCAATTTTTATCATAAAATTTATCTTCAACAAATTTATGAAAAGATGAATATACCCAATCTTTTACACATTTTACATATCCGTGTTTTACAGGATTGTAATGAATATAATTAATATGGTTATTCAATTCTTCTTGTGAACAAATTGTATGCTCAAAATATCTGCGTTGAAATACACCTTTTTCACCTTTATTTACATATCCGTAGGTTGGGGTTTCTACCCCAACATCATAATATTTTGAAAAATGATATTTTATTGATGTAATTATTTTTGGATATTCTTTTATATTATCAGGATTTAAAATCATATGAATATGATTTGGTAATACACAAATTGCAATAATATCAAAAC
>JAFXYU010000229.1 GCA_017541565.1 bacterium
CGGAGTATTAATGCCGCTCATAATAGCGGCTTTTCTGAACACGAAAATCAAAGGTGCGGAAACTTTTAAAACAATATATTTTTTGCCTTTCATCACCCCCGCAGTAGTTATTGCAATTGTATGGGGCTGGATTTTTGACCCTAACATAGGGTTAATTAACACTGTTTTAAAAACACATCTTACGTGGCTTTTCGACACAAAACTCGCCATGCCGGTTTTGATTTTTGTATCTGTGTGGAAACTTATCGGATACAATATTGTATTATTTTTAACCGGTTTTTCGACTATTGATAAAACCCTTTATGAGGCGGCAAAAATTGACGGAGCAGGAGGAAAAGAAACCTTTTTTAAAGTTACATTGCCGCTTTTAAAACCGACTACTTATTTTGTAACACTTGTCACTGCAATATCATCTTTTCAGGTTTTTGACCTCATTTACGTTATGACTTCCGGCGGACCGGCAGATTCAACAAATGTAATTGTATATTCGATTTACAAATATGCCTTTGAATATTTTGATATAGGAAAATCTTGTGCATTGGCTTATATTTTATTCGGTATTATTTTTATTCTTGCAATACTTCAAAGGAAAATTCAAACAAAATCTTCATAAAATTAACATTTCTCGCTTTTTATGTTAACATGGGCATATTGAGATTAATAAGTTTTGAAGGGAGATTTTTATGGGAAATTTGGCAGATATCGGCGTATTTGGCGGTTCAGGTTTTTACAAATTTTTGGATGACATTAAAGAAGTAAAAGTTGAAACACCCTATGGCATGCCATCTGACAGTCTTTTTATAGGTAAAATAGGTTCACATAGCGTTGCATTTATGCCTCGTCATGGCAGAAGCCACACTATACTTCCCCATCTGATTAACTACAGAGCAAATGTTTGGGCAATGAAAGAGGTCGGATGTAAGAGAGTTATTTCACCTTGTGCAGCAGGAAGTTTGCAAAAACAAGTTGAACCCGGACATTTTGTAATCTGCGACCAGTTCGTCGATTGGACAGACGGAAGAAAATCTACTTTCTTTGAAGGTCCCATTGTAACTCACCCGTCCGCAGCGGAAACTTATTGCCCCGAATTAAGAAAAATTGCAATTGAAACTGCTAAAGAACTCGGAATAACGGTTCACGAAACAGGAACTGTTGTTGTAATAAACGGTCCCAGATTTTCGACAAAAGCAGAATCAAAATTTTTTACAAATCAAGGCTGGGAAGTTATTAATATGACCGCCTTCCCTGAAGCATATCTTGTTAAGGAAATGGATATGTGTCCTTTGAATATTTCACTTATTACTGATTATGATGCCGGACTTGTAGGCGATGTTCCGCCGGTTTCACATCAAGCCGTAATAGAAGTGTTCAATAATAATATAGACAATTTGAAAAAACTTTTATTTACTATGATAGAAAAAATTCCCGCAGAGAATAATTCTTGCGAATGCGCAAACACAAAAAAGAACTCTCAACTTTAGTATAAGGAGAATATAATGTCACTTGCAAAAACAGTTAATTTGCTATTTTATTTTTACTATCTTCTGCTAATTATAAGAACTTTCCTGACATGGGTTCCGGATATAGACTGGTACAGCCAGCCGTATAAGTTTGTCAGCAATATAGTTGACCCGTATTTGAATATTTTTCGAGGAATTATTCCTCCGATCGGAATGCTTGATATTTCACCAATTATTGCGTTTATAGTTCTGAATATATTGCAGGGGTTTGTTGTGGGATTTCTTTCCGTAATGGGAGCATTTTAAAAAATTCCGGTTTTTATACACCGGAATTTTTTTTCATATCAATTTTTTTTAGCCTCTGCTCTATTCGCCTGTACCATTTTAAACGTCTTTGGAAGAGTGTTTGATATCCTTCAAACTTTGCTTGGCTGATGTCACAAAACTGCTTGTCACAGAGTGCTTGAAGCGTATTGCCCAAATATTCCGTATACTCTTTTCTGTCAGGCTTATCATTATCAAGTTCTATCAAATCACCAAACTCAACAAAAACTTCCGGACGATTATCACGAAGAAACATATAATTCACGGCAACCGGAAGCAATGCGACTTTACCATATTTCTTTGCCGCTTTTTCCGCAATATAAGTCATGCCGGTCTGTAATTCTATCGGTCTGAAATTCGGCGGTTTTATAATTCCTTGAGGAAAAATGTACAGAATATTCCCCGTATCACCTATAACATCCACAGAATATTTTAATGCCTGCATTGATGCCTGCGGCGACTTTTTGTTAACATTAAAAGCGCCGCCGCGCCTAAGAAGAGGAAAACGATTAAGTTCCTCAACCATTAGACGAATTTCTTTTTTGAAAATTCTGTTACAAATATTATATCCTACAATGCCATCCCACCAATTATTGTGAGGCGCAAAAAGTATTACTGGAGTGTCTGGAGATTTTTTATAAAAATTCTCAGCACCCTTATAACGAAATGCATAAAATCTCGTTTCAAGCATTCCGTAAAAAAATCTATCTGCCACCCACAACCAGAACGGAGAAGTCTTCGCAGGACGGAACTTTTCATCTATATTCCGCAATTTTGTCGGCGGGACTTCCGAATATAAATCATCCATTGTTATCATAGAACTATAATACCTATTTTTTTCTTTTTTGTGAACACCCGCAAAACTAATTTTAATTAAAATTTACAAAAGCCGATTAGAACTTTCTAATCGGCTTTAAATAAACATTTTCTCAATTAATAATTAATTTTGTATCCTTCTTCAATAACTCTTGCAGTTAATGCTCTTGAATCACAACCTGCTTTCAATTTTTTACCGTCACATTTTGTTTTCCATTTTGCATTAGTATTATCATACTGGAATACATCTTCTCCGCCAAACGGGAAAAGTCGTCCGTCACTGCCTAAATAAAAATTATATATATCTTTTCCGATAACATTCGGTTTTTTATTACCGTTTACATCCAAATAAATATTGGCAAGATAATTACACATATTTCCGCCGTTGGATTTGATTGTATCACACTCGCCAACACTTTTTTTATTTGCATTAGCCGTATATAACACCATATTGACAGTCATTGCATTTGCCAATTTAATTCTCATTGTACTGTTTAACAACGACGATGTTGAACCAAAAATATCATAAACATTTACACCGGTAGGAAGTGCATTATCTTCCAATTTATCTATTGTAAAGTATTTTGCTAATTCGTTCTTTACATCATTATTTTTTGAAGATACGGTTGTCGTAATCACATTATTCCACAATTCTGTATCCGTAAGATTGTTCGCACCCTGCAGCGCCATCATTTGCGCAAAACCATTTGTTAAAATACTGCGACCCGATTTCATTTGATTAACCCATGTGTTTTTTTCTGTATCATTGAATAATGCAGGAAGTGTCAAAGCCCCTATAATTCCCAAAACACCAAGAGTTATCAAAACTTCTGCAAGCGTAAATGCTTTTTTCATAAATAAAACCCTCATTAAATACTACTAAGACAAGATTATTGTACCAAATTTTTTAAATAACATCAACACGGTACTGAATTGCTTGAGTTATATGTTCCAACTTAATATCCGATTCCTCCGCCAAATCCGCAATCGTTCTTGCAAGTTTTAAAATTCTGTCATACTTTCTTCCTGACAAACCATACTTTGCAGCAGCCATTTTCAAAAACTCTAAAGTTTTTTCATCTAGTTTACAATACTTCTTTATTAGTTTTCCGCTCATTTCAGCATTTGTTAAAATTCCCTCTGACACATATCTCTCAGCCTGAATTTTTCTTGCACGCACCACACGTTCTCTGATTTTTGCGGACGGTTCGGAGTCTGCTTTTGTATTAATCAACTCTTCCGTAGTAAGCCTTGGAACATTTACAACCAAGTCAATTCTATCTAATAGAGGTCCGGACAATTTAGAACGATATCTTTGAATTTGAAAATCCGAACATGAACATTCTTTTTCTTTGTCGCCCAAAAAGCCGCACGGACAGGGATTCATTGCGCCTACAAGCATAAATTTCGCAGGATAAGTAACAGAACTTTTTGCTCTGGATATTACAACATACCCGTCTTCAAGAGGCTGGCGAAGAACCTCCAAAACCTGACGCGGAAATTCCGACATTTCGTCAAGAAATAAAACACCCCTGTGTGCCAGAGTAATTTCACCCGGTTTAGGATTAGTACCGCCGCCGATTATACCGTTAGGTGAGGCAGTGTGATGAACAGATCTGTATGGACGTATTGTCATTAAAGGATTGTCCGGTTGTAACAGACCTGCGACACTGTAAATTTTGGTTAATTCAAGCGCCTCAGCAAGTTCCAGCGGAGGAAGAATAGATGCCATACATTTTGCCATCAGGGTCTTCCCTGAGCCGGGAGAGCCTGACATAAGAACATTATGCCCGCCGGCAGCCGCTATCTCCAATGCTTTTTTTGCTTTCTGCTGACCTTTTACATCTTTAAAATCGAATGTATAATCAACAAATGCGTTGTCCTCAAGATATTTATTTATATCAACAACCGTTTTTTCAATAGGGGTTTCGGAAAAATGATTAACAATCTCTCTCAAATGTTCCGCACCGTATACATCAATTCCTTTAACGAGAGCCGCCTCTTTTGCATTTTCTTTCGGAACAAAAACTTTTGTTATACCCGAGTCTTTTAAACCGCAAACCAACGGCAAAACACCATTAATACGTCTTAAAGAGCCATCAAGAGAAAGTTCTCCAAGAAAAGCCATATTCAAGTCATCGGTAATTTCTATACCTTCTTCCTTCAATATCCCGACAGCAATCGGCAAATCAAAATTTGTACCTTCTTTTCTAATATCAGCGGGAGCAAGATTTACTATAACTCTTCCCGTAGGAAATGAAAATCCGGAATTCTTTATTGCCGAATGAACACGCTCTCTTGCCTCTGATACCGCACTGTCAGGAAGTCCGACAATGTTGACATTGGGCAAAGCATTGACTACATCTACCTCAACTTCTATCTTGCAGGAATTTATACCGACATTTGCTGCTGTAATAACCTTTGCGACCATAAAATTATTTTACAACAAATGCGAGTTAAATAAAACCGTTACATTTTCATTCTTACAAATACTCGTGTTATAATTCAATGAAACGGGAGTTGCTGATATATGAAAATTAACATAGTTTTTACCATCACGGAAGATTGGACATTCTTCAATCTTGTGACCATTATGACTATTCTAAAAAAAGCCAATCCTGCTGATGAATACCATTTTTACATAATTTCATCATCATTGTCAGATGAAAACAAAAATAAATTTCTTAAACTTAACCGATTTAGAAATGCGCAGTATCACTTTCTTCATGTTGATAATGATGAATTTACACCTTTTACAAACAATACTCTCGGAAATGTTGCAAATTACAGATTAAAAATTCCCGAACTTATTAAAGAAAAAAAAGTTTTATTTCTGGATGTAGATATAGTAGTACGATACGATATTGCAGAATTGTATTCTTACGACATTTCAGACTGTTATTTTGCGGGAGTTGAAGATAAACAGTATGAAATGAGGGAACGTATAAATTTACCCTATGACCAGCAATATACAAACGGTGGTGTTTTATTAATGAATTTGGATAAACTCAGAAAAGACAATTTTTATGAATTTAGCAAAAAAATGCTTTCGGAGAGGACCTTTTTGAATGATCAAGATGCGGTAAATGAATTTAGCGGAAAGAAATTGCTCGGATTGCCGTTAAAATATAATGTTATGTTCGCGGGCAAAACCAAATATCTTAACAGACGCGAAGAATACGAACAAGCCCTCCAAGACCCCGTTATAATACATTTGTCCGCATCTAAGCCTTGGGAAATCATGCCGCAACTTTGTCCTGTTGAGTGGAAAACAGCCGAAAACGAAGTCCGGAATCTTCTTAACGATTAAACTATTGCTCGGATAACAACGAAGAAATCTCGGCAACAATTCTTGAAATATCCGGTCCGCCAAAAACTGCTTCAAGAATCAAACCCGCATTAATGATAGTTGTTTCTCGGTATTCCATTGTATCAACGTCAATTATATTAAATTCTATATAATCCTCGCCGACATAAGTAATTTTACCGTATTCCGCTCCTGTCGCCCATCTTAAAAAAACGTACTTTTGTTCAAATATTTTCAACCTGTCGATTAGTTTCATACAAACACCTTCAACTGTCGTATATATTATTATTAGTTCCAAATTTTTTAAAGTCAAATTTTATTTAAACGACAAATTCATTATACCACATTTCGGCTATTTTGTAAAAACACAAACGACTGGACATATCGGTAAAAATATTATAAAATTTAATATATACAAGAGAGGGGAAATATGGCAAAAAATACCGATACAATACCTATAGAAGTTATTATTCTGACCTCCGAGCATGACATAAAAGGTACTGTTCATGTATCAAAATATACCGATACAAACAGAGAACTTACCGATTTATTAAATGACAGGGAACGCAGATTTTTGGCTGTAACAAATGTTGAAATTTATTCAAGAAATTCAAATCAGCCGCCTAAAAGATACGATTTTCTTGAGATACATATGGATTATGTCCTTATGGTACATCCGACTTCTCAGGCTCTGTTCAGAGAATCTCCAAAACCTCAGGAAGATATTGCCAGATTTAGGGAACTGAGAGCAAAGTTAAGTCAAACAAAACCATTTTAAGATTATATAGAAGGAGATATATTATGGCAAAATTAATAAGACCTACATGGGCAATAAGATGTACTCAATCAGGATGCAGAACTTTGTTTGAAGTTGCAAAACTTGAGGACGGAAAACAACAAGAAGTTGTATGCCCAAACTGCGGTGAACACTACGTTTATCCGATTATTGACGAAGAAGGCGGAAGCCAAGAAGGTTAATTAGGTATTCTTAATAAAAGAAGGTGTCCTATTATTGCACGGCCACCCTCTTTTTTATATTTTTTTTTTGAGTTAAAATACTCCTGAGGGCTTAGGATATGAATAAAAAAATATACGTTTCGTTATTGGGATTAACTTTGTTTTTGACTTCATCAGCGGTTAACGCGAGAATGACAAAAGAAGCACACGCTATGTATCAGGAAGCATGTAATTATGAATACAAAGGTGATTACGGTTCCGCTATAAACACCATTCAAAAAGCAATTAACGTAAATGGCGATGATGCAATGCTATATACTAAAATTGCCGGACTTTTTGCGGATACAGGAAGGTATGAAGAAGCTCTCGGCGCATACAAAAAGGCTCTAAAACTCCGTCCGAATGATGCTTTTATATATATAAGCATCGGCAATATACTGCAATCTATGGGTGATTATGAAAATGCCTATAATTCTTTTATGCAGGCAAAAGAAATTTATCCTGAATACAAATATAATTACCTTAATATCGCTAACATTGAATATTTCAGAAAAAATTACAAAAGTGCAATTGATAATTACACGATATTCTTGAGTTCATATCCGGAGCACATGGAAGCAAGCGAAAATCTTGCTAATGTATATTACGCATCAGGCCAGTCAGACAAAGCGTGTGACTTATATGCAATGATTCTCAAAAAATATCCGTCTGCATTTAAGGATTACACAAATTACGGTATGGCACTTTTTGATACAAAACAGTTTAAACCCGCATCGGAAATGCTCTCAAAAGCACTTGTAGACAACCCTGATAATGAGGCTGTTATTGCAAAACTTGCACTTTCATATCAAAACATGGGCGAAAATGATAAAGCACTGGAAAATTTCAAAAAAGTATTTGAACTAAATCCGAAACTTATTGCTCTAAAGTTTGATTATGCAAACCTTTTGGGAAACATGGGGAGATATTCCGAAGCCGTCGAACAGTACAAAGAATATTTGAAGGAATTTCCTAATGATGCTGATGCTTACAAGAACTTAGGTATCGTATACAAAAAGATGAACGACTACAATTTGGCATTGTTTAATCTTGAAAAATCCTATTCAAAAAATCCTGCAGACCAAGAAACAAAAAAAGAATTGGCATTGTGCTACCATCACAATCAAGATTACATAAAAGCACTAAAATTCTATGATTTGGCTCTGTTAAACGAACCTGACAGTTACGAATTGCTTGCAAATAAAGCACTTACTCTTCATGCTATGGGCAACTACGTTACGGCAATTGAACTTTATAAGCAATTGTTGGATAAACATCCGAATGAACGGCTTAAACAAAACCTTGCAGCCGCAACAATTGCTTACGGATATGATTTGTATGATAAACAAGATTACGGTCAGGCAATTCTCTACTTTGAAGACGCAATAGAACTTAATCCCAAAGAGGCTTCAGCATACTTTGGCTATGCAAAAGCCAATGAAAAAATGGGTTGTATAGAAATTGCTCTTGAAAACTACAGCAAAGCCGTTTCGCTTGCACCGTCAAATGCCGAATACAATAACGCACTTGCAACTCTGACAAACACTCATAACATAGAAACTGCAAAAAATGCCGCCGCTACAAAAGAACAATCGACAGAACAAAATGTTTCTGCGGATACTCTGATTAAAAAAGGCGATGAAGCATACAAACAGCAGAAATACGATGATGCAATTGATTGTTATACAAAAGCGGTTGTGTTTGTTCCGCAGGACCAAAATACAATGCTCAAAATTGCAAACATTTACAAACTTTTGGGCAATTACACAAAAGCGTTAACATTCTATGACAGAATATTAACACTTAACAGTAATAATTATGACGCATACTTTAATAAAGGACTTGTTCTTGCAACCCAAAAGAACTACGATGATGCAATAAAGTGTTTTGAAAGAGTAATACAACTTTCACCTGAATATC
>JAFXYU010000230.1 GCA_017541565.1 bacterium
CGTCCCGGAGGATTTAAGAACAATTACGCATCAGGCGGCGGAAGACCGCAGCAAGGTCAAAGAAGACCTATGCAAAAAAGACCGCACAAACCTTCAAGACCTCTTTTAGTCAGCAAGGAACAATTGGAACAAATTGAAGTTCTTTATAAAACAATGCTTCCGCTTCCGAATCCGGATGCGCACGAAGTTATCGGAGCAAAGATTGGTGTGGAACCGCAGAAAGTATTTTTCGGAATAAATCTTGTAAGACAAAAAATGATGCTTCCGAAACTTCCGTTCCCGAAACGTAAATTGGCAATTTCACCTGACCAAATGATGGCAATTAAAGCGTTGTACGAACCGCTTTTACCGCTTCCTCCTATCGGATGTCACAAGATTATTGCCGCACAATTAAAGATGGATGAGTGGCGCGTTCATGTCGGTATTAAACTTATCCGCGCACAGATGGGCTTAGACCGTTGGAACGAAGAACGTACGGACAAACCTGCGGATTATCTTGTATCAAAACACAAAAAACAGGAAGAAAAAGTTGCGGAAGCGCCCGTAACAGTTCCTGCCGATACTGAAACAGAAGAGCCGGAAAAACCGAAACGCGGAAGAAAACCCAAGAAGAAAGACGATGAAGAATAATTTTGTTTCCGTAGGCAAAATTCTTAACTTCCACGGAGTTCAGGGAGAGGCAAAACTCGGGTATTCAAAAAACCGAGAGGATTTTTTGTCCGAACTTAAAGAAGTATACATCCAAGAGGGAAATGAATATAAACCGCTGGAAGTTGTGCGTCTTAGATTTACTCCAAAGTGCGGCATTATTAAGTTTAAAGGAATAGATACTTTAAACGATATTTTGGAATACAAAAATAAAGTAATTTTTGTAAAAGAAGAAACCGCAAGAGAACATCTTGAAGAAGACGAATTTTTAATTGATGAACTTGTCGGACTTGATGTATATGATGGGGATAAAAAAGTCGGCGCTGTAGTAGGAGTTTCCAATAACGGCGCAAGCGACCTTTTATCGGTAAAGACCTTGAACAAAAATATTTCGCTTGTTCCGTTTGTTAAAGCACTGGTTTTATCCGTAGATATTAAAGGACGCCGGATTCAAATAAACAACATTGAGGGGCTGCTCTCATGAGATTTGATGTTTTAACTTTGTTTCCGGAATTAATCGAAACTCACATGGATTTCAGTATCATGAAACGTGCTTCCGAAGGCGGTATTGTAGAAGTTGTAACTCACAATCCTCGTGATTATACACTTGATAAGCATAAAAAAGTTGATGACACTCCATACGGCGGCGGAGCGGGAATGGTTTTGATGCCTCAGCCTTATGTTGACTGCTATGAGGGAGTAAATAAGTCAGAAAATTCTGTTACTCTTATGATGACTCCGCAAGGTGAACCTTTTACCGACAAAATATCAAACGAATTAACCCAATATGACCAAATAATAATATTATGCGGACACTACGAGGGTTTTGATGAAAGAATACGGGAAATTATTAAACCGAGAGAAATCTCTGTCGGCGATTTTGTACTCACGGGAGGAGAACTTCCTGCACTCTGCATAATAGACAGCGTTTCAAGAAAAATAGAAGGAACTCTGGGCAAAATTGAATCCGCTCACGACGACAGTTTTTCAGACGGACTTTTGGAATATCCTCAATACACAAAACCTCGTAATTTTAGAGGACTTGAAGTGCCTGAGGTTTTATTAAACGGAAATCACAAGTTTATAGAAGAGTTCCGCATGGAACAGAAAATTCAACGGACAAAGGCAAAACGTCCGGATTTATATAAAAAATGGAAGGATAAATAAAAAGAGGTGCTTTTTATTACACCTCTTTTTTTATTTTTTTTTTGAATAAATTAGTTACCCAAAATCTTCTGGTTCAATTTTCTTTCCATTTCGTACATAACTTCCAACAAGATTGCCTGTACTGAGAGATATTTACCACTCCAAGTATCGTAGTCGGCATTGCTTGTGCTGCCACTTTCTGAATAGCCGTATATTTGTGTATCTCCCGGATTTGCTTTATCTGTTGTATCATTTAATTTTCTGAAAGCAATTTGTTCGGCTTCTTTAAAGCATTTAATAATTTCTTCCGGTGACAAGTACGCTCTGTAATTCTTTATGTAATCGTCAAGAATTCCGTTTAGACCATTATTAACCGCAGCGTCATCGGATGCTTGATCACCGGAATCCCCTGTATACCAATAAAGAATCTCTCCTTTTATTGACTCATCAGCGGAATATTTATAGTTTCCTGCTTTTCCGATGGACTTACCTACCCAGTCATCACCGTTTGCTTTTTCTTTTGTAGCACCGACGTTTGTCGTATTATTATCATAGTAATCAGACATTTCTTTAGTCATACCCTTATCTGTTCCTAACAGATTCTTGCTGTCAACACCCAATGTACGACCTGCGAGTAAACTTACGCTGTTTGAATTTGTTATATATGTTCTGGCACTATCATTTGACATTATTTTCTGTAAAAGTTTTATGTAATTGTCAACAAGTTTATTAACAACATCTTTCAAGTTCATCTCTTTGTACATAGATGCAACCGTTGTTGTATCGGAAAGGGTTATGAACAATGCCATGTTCCACAGATTTGATTTTTCAGTGTCATTCAAATTAAGATTTACAATATTTTTTGAATAAGTTGATTCTAAAGCATTTTTTACTGTATCAAAATATCCCTGTACGGTTTCATCTTTTTCTTTGTTAAATACTCCGCCATTTGATCTTGACCATTTTACAAATTCAATTGTACCGTCATCAAGAATTCTAAAACTCAATCTGGCAGTTTGGTGTGTTACATTTATGCATTTTTCCAAAACTTCAGATTTTTTACTTGTATCAACAGTCGTAGCATCAATTTCGTCTTGCAATGCTTGAAATGCTCCCGAATCTACCAGACTCTTAATCTTTTCCGCTAATTTAGTAACAAGAGCGGATTTATCTTTAATTGTACCTTCTGCATAATCTGTTGTTATTGCATCAAGAGCATCCTGATATCCACTGATTGCACTTCTTTTTTCCTGTGTCAGACTTAATATCTTTATTGCAAGTTCTCTGTTAACACCTGCGCTAACCAATGCCTGCAACAATTGAGAGTCTCCTTCTTCATTTTTATATGTAGAATCCATATCAATTCCGAATTTTTGAAGAACATAGGTTACAATTTTTTTGGTATCAGGAATTTCTTTAAAATCAAGACCGGTTGCTTTTGCTTCTTCAATATATTTATTTGCATCCGTTTCATTATATCTGTTACCGAGAACTTCTTTTAGCAGAGTTCTTGCGTAGTTTTCATTCTTTGTTCTGAATCGTTCTGTATTGTCTGTATACCTGCTTCCAATGTTAATATATCCAACAAATTTAACCGTTACATAATCAGAATATGTTTGTGATGCTTGTATTTCCGTTGGCGTCAACAATGCCGTTACTTCTGCTGCTGCATTTGCCTTTCTGTATTCCTTTTCCATATTGGTATAAAATTCACTCTTTTTGAATTCACTAAGCAAAGACGGTGCATTTGTTTTCAAATCACTGTAATTTGATGCTGTTACATAATTATTCAAGAAATTATTAATCGCATTACTTAACTGTGAACTATAATTATCACCCAATTTAGCAAGCATTTCCTGAGCCTCCGAATCGTTTTCAACCTCTGTTGTTAACTTAGGTGCTAATGTATCCTTAATAAGTTTTGCTTTATTTAATTCGTTAAAATTATCAACATTCAAGTAGTTGTTGATAATACCTTGTACTCCGTCACCGACAAGTTTTGCAAGTTCATCCGGAGCCAAATCCGATCTTGTTGGCAAAATACCGTTAATAAACTCATCAATTTGAGACTGTAAATCGGAAGGAAGTTTGTCTTTATTAAAACCGTAATTTTTGAACGCATCTTTCTTCAGTTCATTTTCAACAACAGCATCTCTTACACATTTTACGGTTGCTTCGTATTTTGCTGCCTCAATATGCTGGTTTATAAAATCTTCCAATTCTTTTTCATCTTTAAAAGAATCAATTCCGCCATGTTCAGTTATTGCTTTTTGCAAAGCATTGCTTACATACGCTTTCCATTGTGTATCATTAATTCCGGCAAAATTTGGTGCTTTTAATTCTTGAGTATATTTTAATACAATCGCTTCCATCCCGAGTTTTTTATTCAGTGCATCTATTTCCTTGGAATCCAAAGAAGCAATACTCTTTACTGAGCGGTCAGTATTAATACTCTTCCAAAACTTAGCAATAATGTC
>JAFXYU010000231.1 GCA_017541565.1 bacterium
TAGCAGTTAAAGAAGTTTTTGTAACCCTTTATAACAAAGGATTAATTTATAAAGGTGCATACATCGTAAACTGGTGTCCGCGCTGTCAATCGGCAATTTCCGACATTGAAACGGAATACGAAACAGAGCAGGGGCATTTGTGGGAGATATCATACCCGCTCGTTAACGAACCAGGGGCAATTATAGTTGATACAACCCGTCCTGAAACAATGTTCGGTGACGTTGCAATTGCGGTCCATCCGGATGATAAAAAATATTCGGAATTAATCGGCAAAAACGTTTTAATACCTCTTACAAACAGAGTTATACCTATTATTGCAGACGAATACGTTGATAAATCATTCGGAACAGGTGCAGTTAAGATTACTCCCGCACACGACCCGAACGACTTTGAAGTCGGGAAACGTCACAACTTCAAGCCGATTTGGGTAATAGACGGTGAGGGAAAAATGAAATCTTGTGCGGAAGTTCCGCCTGAGTACCAAGGTCTTGACAGATACGAAGCAAGAAAGAAAGTAGTTGAAATGCTTTCATACAACAACTTCCTGCTCCGTGTAAAAGACCACGAACACAATGTAGGTAAATGCCAGAGATGTAACACTACAATTGAACCGTTACTTTCCGAACAGTGGTTTGTAAAGATGGCACCGCTTGCAAAAGAAGCAATAGCGGCTGTAAAAGACGGAAGAATTAATTTTATACCCGAACGCTGGACAAAGAACTATTTAGGATGGATGGAAAATATCCGTGACTGGTGTATTTCACGTCAAATATGGTGGGGACACCAAATTCCCGCTTACTACCATAAGCAAACGGGTGAAATGGTTGTAGCAAAAGAAAACCCTGACCCGAATAATTACGTTCAGGAATCGGATTGTCTTGATACATGGTTCTCATCTGGCTTATGGCCGTTCTCAACGATGGGATTTCCCAATGCGGAAACGGACGATTTCAAAAAGTTCTACCCGACAACTGTTCTTGTAACAGGATTTGACATCATCTTCTTCTGGGTTGCAAGAATGATTACAATGGGACTTGAATTTACAGGCAAAGCACCGTTTAAGGATGTCTATATCCACGGACTTATCCGTGATGAAAAAGGTCAAAAGATGTCAAAATCAAAAGGAAACACTATTGACCCTGTTGAAATCATTGATAAATACGGATGTGACGCTTTGAGATTCACAATGACATCACTTTGTACCTACGGCGGTCAGGATATCAAGGTTTCCGACGAAAGATTTGAATACGGAAGAAACTTTGCAAACAAACTCTGGAACGCATCAAGATTTGTATTGATGAACCTTGAAGGAGTTGATGACAACCCGATTGATAAAAATAAACTGACTTTGGTTGATAAATGGATACTTAACCAATTGAACGAAACAGCAAAAACGGTTAACGAAAATATAAAAGAATACAGAATCGGCGAAATTGCACATACACTGTACGATTTCTTCCGCAGTGAATACTGCGACTGGTATGTTGAAATTGCTAAAATTCAACTTCAGAACCCCGAACTTAAACTCAACACCCAAAGAGTTTTGAGATATGTTCTTGATATGTCGCTTCGTATGCTTCACCCGATTATGCCGCATATTACCGAACAAGTATGGCAGGGAGTAAGAAGCATCGGTTTGAGTGCCGAAGTTGATAAACCAAGCGCTTTGATTATTGCTGAATATCCGACATACAAACAGGAATTGGTATACGCAAAAGAAGCGGAAGAAATGAATCAGGTATTCAACACGATTACATCACTGCGTAATGTAAGACAAAGTTTCAATATTTCCACTTCCGCAACGGTAGATGTCGAAATCCGCTCCGAAGGCAGAGAAAAAGAAATCTTTAATTCTATTGAATCTTATATCCACAGACTTGCAAAAGTTAATAACATAACTTACGCCTCTCCGGATGCACCCGTTCCGCCCAAGAGCGCAACTGCAGTTGTCGGAACATCAAAATTGATTGTTCCGCTTGCGGATTTGATTGATTTGGATGCGGAAATCAAAAGGCAGGAAAAGAAACTTGAGAAACTGACAAACGAAAAAAATTCACTTCTCGGCAGAATGAAAAATGAAAAGTTTGTTGCAAACGCTCCAAAAGAACTGGTTGAACAAACAAATGCGAGAATTGAAGAAATCGAAGGTCAGGAAAAAGTTATAAAAGACTTGATTGAATCTTTGAAATAACAAAATTACTTAAATAAGTGTGAAATATATCTAAGAGCAATAGGATACCCTTCTTTTAATTGCTTAGAAAATCTGTTTGTAGATTTTAGAAATACAAGATTCTGAATTGCGTCCTTGAGTATTTTACGCGCATTTTCACCCTCTTTAGTTATAAATCGGTGAGAATTTTCCAGCAACTTTGCAAAACCCAAATGTTCAAGATTTACGGTTGTGGGAGTTTCCGGTTCAAGTTCTTTCATACCAGCCAACAAAACTTTCTTTTCTATTTCCAAAGCAGTTTTTTTATTAAGCCCCGCCCCTGCCAAAACCAAATACATAGCATAAAGCGGCTCTATAAATATCTGTTCAAAATTGGGTACATGGAAAAAATCTATAGCCGTTAATTTATTTTTACTTGTATCAATAATAATATTTCCGGGGTTGCAGTCAAAAACCATCTTCTTTTTCATCGCATCAGATATTTGATTTAACAAATCCGTATACGATTCGACCGGCATTTCCGCCACTTTTTTTTGAAGCACAAACCTTTTTGCCGGACTATCATAGAATTTTTGTATTGTATCACCTTCCAAATGTTTCATTATAACAGCACCAGAATTTAATTTTGCCCTAATGTGATTAATTTTATCTTCCGGGGTTACATTTGTACTATATTGCTGAGTTGAATCTTGCCCGAATTTATATTTTGGAACTTTAACACAATACGGCGTGTCCGGAATCTTATATACCTCCGATTCGACACCTGAACCCAGATAGTTTTCTGTTTTTATGGAAGAGTCAACTCTTTTTTTTATTTCTTCTTCCGATAAACTCAACAAATCCGCACTCCTAAAATTCACAAAACTGTCCTTTTTAACAGAATGTGATTTCAATGCACTTTTTGCAGGTAAATATGTGTTAAAAATAACCTTCATATCAAATATAAAACCCGAACAAACTTTTTTTTGTTAACAATAAAAAATAGACTTTTTGTAACATTTTGTTAATTTTATGTGATATTGGAGCAAAAAAAATTTTTCATAAGCATTAATATATAATGGTAAACTAAAATGAGAAAGTTTTAACGATGGATAGTATAACTTGTTCCGCCACTGCATTCCAAGGAAAAAGCGAAAATTTAGTAAAAAAATATGTATTCAATAAACCGCAATCCCTCGGAGAAGGGATAAAAAGAGTTGTTAAATATGCCTCAAAAGGAGAACATTCTTCTCCGTACGAAACAAGTCTTTTCCACCTTCAGACCTTCGGAAACGGAAACGATGCAGTTCGAACACGAACATATACAAATGGTGTAACATTTTATCAGAATCAAAAAGGATTATTTGTTTTAGGAGAAAATGACGCCGGTTTAATATTCAATGATTTAAAAAAGAGATTAGCATGTTCACAGCCTGTTGCTGCAACATTGAGAAAAACTGATCATTTATATAACACAGTGATAAAATTTACAAACAAACTGAATAATATTAAGGAACGCCTTTATATAAAGGATTACAACGGCAGAATAACAAAAATAAAATCAAGTATGACAAAAACAGATTCCGGCTATAATGACATAACAGAAGAACTTAGCCTAAATCAAAATGCAATGCTGAAGCAGTTTTCAGATTAACAATAGAATAAAAAGGTCAGGTACAAAATACCTGACCTTTTATTATAATACTTATCCTACTTATTAGTAAGAGCAAGCGCAAACGCCGTTTTCGCAGTGATATCCGAGAGCCTCTTGTGCTTCAGACATTCTGACCTTGATACGTCCGTCTACTGCAATACCTTCACCTGTTTTTTCAGAAATGAGTAACGGGTTGATATCTAATTCGTCAATGAATTTGAAATCAGAAACTAATTGAGATAATCTCAGCAATGTTTCTTCAATCTGTTCCATTTGAGCAGGTGTTGTACCTCTTGCACCTTCTAACAATTTGTATGCCTTAACGGATTTAATCATGTCTTTAGCATCCATATCAGTTAGAGGTGCAATTCTGAAGGTTACATCCTTCATAACTTCAATAAATACACCGCCTAAACCGAACATCATCATCGGACCGTATTGCGGATCTGTTGCGATACCGCAAACCATTTCTCTTGAACCTTTAACCATTTCTTGGATAATTACACCTTCA
>JAFXYU010000232.1 GCA_017541565.1 bacterium
CCACGAAAAGTGGGTTCTCATCCTCATCCCAAAATAAAACAGGATAGAACAAAAGTTCATCCTGTTTTATACAGAGGGGATGGGATTTCTCTTACTCGCTCGCATAAAACGGCAATTCCGGATTTTGTCTGCAAGTCTTACGACTTTTGACAAAACTCCTCCAGCCTCTGCTCGCTCGCGCCGAACCCACAAAGGCGGGTTCTCATCCTCATCCCAAAATAAAAAACAGTCCGACAGAAGTCAAACTGTTTTTTATACAGAGGGGATGGGATTCGAACCCACGGTAGAGCAAGCCCTACACAACCCTTCCAAGATTGCACCATCAACCACTCGGACACCCCTCTATGATTGTTTCTTAATTATATACAAGAGAAAATTGATTGTAAATATACAACTAAAGTTATAGGTCTTTCGGACGATATATCCTCCATTCTAATGATTTTTTTTTACAAAATTATTGGTATTCTGTTCTAGTTAAGGAAAAATCTAACTAGTAAGAAAGGAAATATATGGCAAAGATTCAGAAAGTAGAACTTAATCTGGGACAAAAAATCATTAACCCCTTTAAGACATCAAGAAATTCAACTACAAATCCATTTAAGTATCAGGATTTTGAAGGAAACGCATTGGATATTTCTGTTTGTGCAGACGTATTTGAAACTGCTTCCGCAAAGTCAAGTAAACTCAAACTGATTACATCATCGGTTATGGGCAGTATGACAAAATTACGCTCAAGCATTACAGAACCCATTATCAATTTTGTAAAAAGAATTGGTACAGGTATTTCAAATGCTTGGGATTACGCTAAAAACACTAATATATCCGAAGTTCGCGGCTTCAGAACCATTTCGGAAGTATTGGGCAAGGATGTTACAGATATCGGACATGATATAAAAAATTCAATCTCTGATTCAGTGTCAGGGTTGGGAAGAAATATTCACGACAAAATATCCTCAATCACTCCTGATTTAACGGGGCTTGGAAAAGGAATTTTCGAAAAATGGTCTGCTCTTATTGAAAGAGTTCATCATAATAAAATTTCCAAAGAAACTACTGTTTCTGAATTAAAAGCAATGTGGGAAAATGAAATCGCTTTGGCAAAGGAGGCTGCATAATGAATAAAAACGTAGCAGAAATAATTGATGCACTCGCTGCACATGAAGACCATTCTTCAATCGGAGTTCTTGAAGAACTCGGTACGAATTCTCCGGATAATGAAGTTAGAGAATATACTTCCCGCGCATTGGTAAGAAAAAATGTTCACGATTCATTAAAAGTTGTAATCATTAATCAGGGCAAAGGTATCAATGATCTTTCACCATCTGTTGCCATGAGTACAATTAATGAAATCTTATCATTAAAAGATAAAACAGAAGTTATTAAGATTCTTGATGACACAATTAACATGCATTCCGACGAAAACGTTAAGGAAAACGCACGCTCGGTAAAATCATTGTTAGCGTTAAGTTAATAACTCAATCATAATATTGTAAACCCTCTCCCTAAAAAGAGAGGGTTTTTAGTTTGTTTAAAACTTTTCTGTAAACAATCTGAAAAATTCCTGTTCGTGTTCACAAACAGGGCATTTGCATGGTGCTTCTTTGCCGATATGCGTATGTCCGCATTTCGTGCAAATCCACTGATTAACTTCTTCTTTTTTGTATAGAGTTTCCTTTTTTATCAGTTCTGCAAGAGTTGAAAACCTGTGTGAATGTCTTTTTTCAATTTCACTTATGTTGTTAAAAAGTCTTGATATATCATCAAATCCTTCCGTTTTTGCAACTTGTGAAGCGTTTTTGTAAACATTTTCCCATTCGTCACGTTCTGCGGACGCTGAAGCAATCAAGTTTTCGTAAGTATCACCGATAAAATACGGGTAATTTATGTTTGGTGTGTAGAAACCGTTGGGAATATGACTGTAAAATAGTTTTGCGTGTTCTCTTTCGTTTTCGGCAGTTTCAAGAAAGATCTCACTAATCAGATTGTATCCTTCTTTTTTCGCCAGTTTTGCATAAATTATGTAACGATTTCTTGACTGAGATTCGCCCGTGAAAGCATTAATCAGTTTTTGTTTAGTTTCTGATGTTTCAAATTTCATTTTTGACTCCTTTTGCATAGGAGTATAAACTTAAATTTAATAAGTTTAATCACCTGACCGACTAATCTATATAGGTATCGCTAAGGAGTTTTATTCTGAAATTTGAGCCTGCGGGGATATTCACATGTCCGCCTTTGTTAAAGAAAGCACATATAGGTGAAGTCAGAGTGTTAAGTCCGAGACAAAGAGTTCCGTACAAAAACGGGAACGGTGAAAACAGCACTGTTGAACTTTCTCCTCCCAGATTTATTGTCAGCGTGAGCATCCTGTTGAATATTGAGCGTCCCCAGTTTCCCTTTTTCCACATTGTTTTAAGGTATTTTCTTTCACCTTTTATGTCGTTAAAAAAGACCTTTTTGTCTTTTGCCCTTGTAACGTAAGCATTAAGAGGGTATGTTTGCCCTTTGTATTTCATGTTTCGTATTCTTATAACGACAAGTCCGCCGTTGCAAGTTATTTGAGGCTGGTGCGATTCAAGAATCTCTCCGGTAAAAGTTGTTCCGGCGGGGATGGCAAAGTGACGGTTTACTACTTGTTTTCTGAGCGTAAAATTAACCATTGTGCCTTTTTTTTGCCAATCTGAAATCTGAGCGTTATTTGTAACATTAAAAGAAGTTCCCCGTGATATTTTTGTGTTTCCGGATGTTACTAATTTTGTCGGTGCTGTATATTTTTCAGATTTAGCCTTTTCTATATTTGGAGTTTTACCGTTTTTTAGTAAATCAGGCAAATCCGGAAGGGTATCAAGTTCTTCTGTATTGGTGTCATTTATTAACTTTGAGGAGTTATAATTTTTTCGGATATCATCATCAACAGTCATGTCCAAATCGAAGGCAAGAGCATGCTCAGAAGTAAAAATTATTACAAAAAGTGTAAATATTACAATTCTTAACATTTTATAATCCTGTCTTACTCTAATTTACATCCCAATTGTAACAAATTTTTAAGGAACTAGCAAAATTTTTTTTGATTTGTTTTATTATAGTAGATGTAGTACATAACTTAGATTGGAAACAGTAATGAAAATTCATTCGACGCAAAATCTAAACTCAATTAGGGATAATATAACAACCAACAAATCTTCTTTCGGAGAAGTCAGACAGGACGTCACGGATACGCGATACTTGGTGCGAACCGGCATGTCAGATGTATACTTGCATGGGGGGAGTTCATTTAAGGGAAAGAGCAACCCTAAAAAATTAATTAAGGTATTAATGAATGATTATTTAAAAGCCGCGGATAAAGAGAAATGGTATGATAAAATTCTCGACCACGGCTTTTTTAATGACTGCTTAGATTTTATGAAGCACGAGGTGTTTGTTCAATCTGCGATTTCTTGTCTGGTATGTATGGCAATGCGTCCGGCAACCATTATGGCACTTCCTTCAAAGAAAGATAAACAAGACAATATGTATGCATCTGCTCACTCGGTATCTTCAGGACTTGTCGGTTTGATTAGTTCAATATTGATTGCGATACCGTTCTCAAAAGGTGTTAAATATGCACAGAAAAATATGATGCATCATCTTGATACGGAAATATTAAAGAAAATTAAACCGAATCTTGAAATAGAGTCAATATGGAAGGATAAAGCAAAAACAATCAGAAAACCAATGGAAGAATGGTTGGATAAATACGGTAATCCTTTCTCTGATGATATGAAAAACGTAATGAAGATAGCACGACCAAAACATATTTCAGAAGTTTCGGAAGAAACATTCAAGATTTTGGGTGTAGATGTTGATTTAGCCGCAATGAGGGGTAAACCGGTTTCCGAATGGGTTGATAGAAGCGGTAAGAAGATACATTTCAACTTAAAGGATATGTTTATTGCCGTTCAGGACGAAGGTATGGCAAGTTCGGTTAAGGGCTATGATAATACAAACTTCTTCTCGCTCCAACACATTGATAAAGATTTCTTGAAAGAAGTTATGCCGGAATTGGATATTAAGTCAATAGAAAAAGATGGCAAGAGATTACATACAGATTTCTGGAAGGATGTTCACGGTAATGACTTTAAGATTAATCTGGATGATATTCACCTTTCATCATATAACGAAACTTCAAATGCGGTTCCTCTTTATACCGGTGCAAAAAGAGGTAATAAATACATATCAAGACAAACAAATAACGGTTCTTTAGATACAACAAAAGTTCCTGATAAACTTGGTTCTCCGATTATTCAAGATTATTTGGATAATGATGCAGAAATGGATATTGCGACTAAAGCGCTTACTTGGCTGCCTGATATTGCAACAAGAGTAATTGTTGCATCCGCAACAATTAAGATGATTCCGATAATTCTGAAGAATATCTTCCATTTGGAAAAGAAGAAGAAATCAGAGGATGTAAAACAGGCAGAAATCAAGCCTATATCGACGGATGATAAGATTAAAAGCAAAGTTGCTTCCTCAAAGGAGGTGGCATAATGAGAGTACAAGGGATAAACAATTATTATTTAAATAACAATAATAACAAGATAAAATCTGATAGTGCAAATACAAATCCGACACCGGAATATTCACCTTCTTTCAGAGGTGAAGGCGGATGGAGTGAAAAGTTATCCGATTTTATATCAAAGATGTATGCAAAGTATTATGCAAAGCCTATGTATAACCAACAGTGGCTTTATAAGGCATCAAAGAAGATGACCAGAGTTCCCGGTAAAATGACCGCGCATATGGCAACATTAGGTTCATTTATTACGAGCGGTGTTTATATCGACAGAACTTTGAAAAATAAAGATTTGGATAATGAAAAGAAAAAGACACTTGCGATAAACCAAGGTTTATGCTTCCTTGTTCCTACCGCTTGTGCTTATACTGTAGACCATTTGTTAAAGGATAAAATAAAAGAAAAAGAGTACAGATATGCAGGCAGACAACTTGCAAAAATAAGTAAGAAAATGTCCAAAATGTCGGATGCTCAAATTAAGGACTTTAACAAATTAATGGGAGACCGCCTGAAAGGCTTCTCAACTCTTGCAACTCTTATAACATTCACTCTGATTTATCGTTATGTAACACCGGTTCTGATGACACCGATTGCAAACTGGTGCGGTGAATACTTAAATAATAGAAATGCAAAGAAGAAAGCCTTAGCAGAAAAAATTAAATTGGATACACAAAATCAAAAAGTAGATGAAAGTAAAATATCAACCTCAAAAGTAGCATAGCATTTAATGAAAGACAAACAGGACAGACCTTTACATCAAAAGTCTGTCTTTTATTTATAATATAATATCTTTATGAAGTATTTATATTTAGACGAAATTGATTCAACAAATAAATATGCCAAGGACAATATAAACAATTTGTCTGACATGACAGTTGTGTATACTTCAAAGCAAACTGCCGGACGCGGCAGGTTAAACAGGGGGTGGCATTATATCGGAGAAGACAATATTTATGCAAGTATTGTTCTTAAACCTTCAAGTGAGATTAAGGAAGTATATTCCAATCTTACTCAATTACTCTGTCTTGTGCTTTCTCAAACTTTTGAGGAATGCGGTGTTGTTCCGAAGATTAAGTGGCCAAATGATATACGGATTAATAAGAAAAAGATTTCAGGTATTCTTGCGGAAAGCGTAATTTCACCGGAAGGAAGGTTAGAAGGGCTTGTTTTGGGGTTTGGTGTAAATCTTAATACAAGTAAAGATATGCTTGATGAAATAGATCAGTCGGCAACCTCTTTAAATGTAGAAACGGGTAAGTATACCGATATGGAAATATTCTTGAAAAAGGTTTTGTCAAAGTTTTGTTTGTTATACAATAAGTTTATTGAGGAAGGTTTTTTATCAATAAGAGAAGACTATATGAAAAGAGCAGAATTCCTCAAGGAGGAGATTTCCGTAAGAGTTTTTGACAAAATTTATACGGGAATTGCGTCGGATGTAACCGACAAAGGTGCGTTAAAATTAACGGACAATAAGAATAGAGAACATATATTACTGATAGGAGATATTTTATGAACGAATTGTTATTAGAGGGCTTATCCGCAATGTTAATTGGCATGGGGACTGTACTCTCGTTTTTATGCTTGATGATAATATCAATGTTCGTCATGTCAAAGGTTGTAATTAAATTGAATGAAATTTTTCCGGAGGCAGTTCCTGCTGCGGCTAATGTAAAGAAGGCATCATCCGGAGATGATTCAGAGATTGCTGCGGCGGTTGTTGCGGCTATGTTTAGACGTTAATTAAATTTATATATAAAATGGAGAGATAAAATGACAAAACAAATTAAAGTAATGGATACCTCGTTCCGTGATGGTTTTCAATCAATATTCGGTGCAAAGGTTCTTGTTGATGATTTTATTCCTGCTCTTCAATCAGCAGTCAGTGCAGGACTTAGACATTTTGAAACAGCAGGCGGTGCAAGATTTCAGGCTCCGATTTTTTTCTGTAATGAAAATGCTTTTGAAACAATGGACAAAATCAGGTCTGCAGTAGATTCTGTTGCACCTGATGTAAAATTGCAATCTCTTGCAAGAGGGGTAAATGTAGTAGGACTTAATTCACAGCCAAGAGATGTAATAGATTTACACGCAAAAACTTTTGCAAAACATGGTGTTAATGTAATAAGAAACTTTGATGCTTTAAATGATGTAAATAACTTAATTGATTCAGCCAATTCAATTAAGAAATACGGTCTCCAGCACGAAGTTACAATTACGATGATGGAACTTCC
>JAFXYU010000233.1 GCA_017541565.1 bacterium
AGCATTCAAAACCGATGTGTTTGCTTCTGGATTAGTTGAATTAACAATCTTTGTATCACTGATTGAACCATCTCTGTTAACTTTGAACTGAACAGTAACTTCATAACCCGTATTTGATTTGTACGGAATCCAATTTCGATGTACTTCAGCAGGAAGGTACTTAAAATATTCAGTCAAATTTGTAATTTCACGCATTTCAGGCTGAGCGCCCTGTTCCGTTTTTTGATTTGTTTTAACCTTGTCTGCAAAAGGATTTGAATTAACATCCTTCGGAACATAATCAAATGCATAAGAAGACAAAATTATACAAAAAAATATTATTAATGCGAAAAACTTTTTCATAAAAATCCTTTGATGATATCAATGTATAATACATTATAAATTCTGTCAAACAAAACAAAAGACTCCTTCAATATAAGAGGAGTCTCCTGTTATTCTATACATTATAATTATTAAAAATTATATTTTATACCAACTTGACGTTGAGCAAGACTTGCATCTGCAAAAAGTCCGATTTGGTTCTTCTTGCCAAGGTTTATATTAGCAGTAAAGATTGGTGAAATGTATCCTTGTGTTTTGCGACCTTTGATTTCTTGTGAAGAATTGTATGTTTTATCATATGTTGTTTTTACACCATTAACAATTACATCCGCTCTATTATTAGCTATTGATGAAAATTGAAAATCCGGATTCAGTGAATTTTTAACGCCGCCTTCAACACCAACCCCCAAAGAAGTTCTTTTTGAAGGTTTAAATTTGAGTTCTGCTCTTGCTCCAGCTCTTAATTCAGTTGCTTTCCAGCTTGATGAAACATCAGCACCTTGATTATTTAGTATTGTGACATTACCGGCATTTGTTTCTAAGTTAATATCGTTATCAAAACCACTTTGCATATTTACAGTAGTTTTTTTGTTTGATTTTGTAGCCTGCACTTTTGCTGACAAATCTAAACCCATATTTTTGGCAATATCAAATTCATGTCCTGCTTCAATTTTTCCTGTAAATGCCGTACCTGTACCAACTTCTGCTTTTAGGTATGTACCATTTTTCTTAACAGCAGCACCTAAAATTGCACCGTTAGTATTAATTGTTCCACCTGCAGCAGGAGTCAATGAACCTGCCTGTAATCCTGCATAACCAGTAAATGTTGTGTTGTGTTTCACTGCTAAATCTTTTGTCATAGTTTTTCTCCTTTTTACTCGTGTTATAAATTTGTAATACTCTTCACATTAAATTTGTCCTGATGAATATATAAAGTATTTTTGTTTTTAAAAATTGCCTAATTTTTACTATTTAGAATTCTAAATGGCCAAGATGTAGTATTTACAATGGGTACCAAGTTTACAAAACTTAACATAGAATACGTATAAATACTAAATTTGATATTTTTAGAATTTAAGATTGTAAATATGGGCATAAAAAAAGAACTAGGAAAAAAAATTAAAAAAGTCAGACTTTCCAGAGGGTATACACAGGAAAGATTATCAGAAATGGCTGAAATTACACAAAAAGCATTAAGCAGTATAGAAGTAGGTGAAAATTTTATCACAGCAGAAACCCTTGATAAACTTCTTAGTGCTCTTAAAATAACAGCAGAAGAACTCTTTGCTACTGATGATGTAAAAGATTCCGCAGAACTATTAAAATTAATTAATCGAAATATTGCTCAAATCGGAAACAATCCCGAAAAACTAGAAATAATTTATAATCTGACACGCAGTTTAACCAAGAATTTATAAGTTAATCATCGGGCAAGGAGAGAGCTATCTTACATACACTCTGGGCAGTCTAACTTTAAGCCTGCAGGTGAGTTCATAATTAATAGTATGCAATATTTCCGCCCAACTATCAAGAGATAAATTTTTGTCATCAAGCAAAGTAATAACATCGCCTACTTGAGCATCAATATCACCCAAATCGAACATCATTTGATCCATTGTTATATTCCCGATTTGTCTGATTTTCTTTCCGTTAATAATACCGCAGATTTTGTTTGATAATCCTCGGGAAACCCCGTCAGCATAACCTATAGGTATAGTTGCAATTCTTATCGTCTTATCGGCAATAAATGTATGAGCGTAACTTACCCCTTCTCCGGTCATAGCCTCATGGATATTTGTAATTCTTCCCTTTAAACCCATAATTTGTTTTATTTTTGGTTTATAGTTGATTTTATCCGGCAAATCCGGATAAAGTCCGTAAAGAGAAATTCCCACACGCACCATGTTTGATTTTATATCATAAGCAAATGTTGCAGCAGTATTTTGTATATGAATCAAAAGTCCTGTTGTATCAATATTATCAATAACACTGTTCCATTTTAAAATCTGTTTTTCTGTTTCATCAGGTTCTTCCGCTGCCGCAAGATGGGTAAAAACTCCATCGAAGTCCAGATAATCCGCTGCGCGAACTTTATTAATGTACTCGACCCCTTCTTCAGCCCTGACACCAATTCTGTTCATGCCGGTATCAAGTTTTACATGTACTTTCGGACGAATCCCCGTTCTTTCATAAACATCTTTACAAGAAGTAAGGTGTTCTTCATTAAAAATTGAAAAAGCAATATCATTTTGTACTGCCGTTTCAATTGCCCAAGAAGGAATTGCACCTACAACCAAAATCGGAGCCTTAATCTTGACATTCCTTAAATCCAATCCTTCATCAACAGAAGACACTCCAAACATATCAACACCTGAAGCAAGCATCGTTTGTGCAATCATCTGTGCGCCGTGACCGTAAGCATCTGCTTTTACTATTCCCAAAAATTTCTTACCGTTTGGAATACCCTTTTTGATTTCAATAATATTGTTTGCAAGATGTTCAAGATTAATTTCAACCCAGGCATCTTTATGTACATTAATATTTGATTGTCTTACGTTTTTCATAATTTACTCCTCCCTATCCTTGAAAAGAGGGATGGGGTGAGGTATTAGCCACCAATCAATTCCCCATTTAAATACCAAGTCCTTGCGTTTGTTATTCTGACATTCACAAATTCTCCGGTCATATCCTTTTCTGAAGGTATATGAACAATTTTGTTATTTCGAGTTCTTCCTGTTATAACTTTATCACCGTTTTTTCGAACTTCAAAATTCTCAACAAGAACCTCCATTTCACAACCAAGATATTTTTTATTTGATTTAAGACAGCACTCTCTGTTGTGCTCATTAAGTCTTGCCAATCTTTCTTCTTTTTCTTTTTCCGGGATATATAAATCAGTCCATTTTGCGGCAACGGTCCGTTCTCTCGGAGAATACGCCGCTGTATTTGAATAATCCAGTTCAAGTTCCGTCATCGCTTTCAGAGTGTTCTCAAATTGTTCTTCTGTTTCCCCGGGGAATCCCGCAATAAAATCACTTGTAATAGTAACATCCGGGATTATTGAACGTATATTGTTACAAATCTTTTTGTAAGTTGCATAATCATATCTGCGATTCATTTTCTTTAAAACATAGTCATCACCAGACTGCATTGGTATATGAAAATATTCGCAGACTTTATCAAGTTCAATCACCGTATCAATAACTTCTTCCGTTATATCCGTAGGATAATTTGTAACAAATCTGATTCTGAATTTGCCATCAAGCGCATTAATTTGTCTGAGTAACCAAGAAAGATTCTGCCCTTCTGAGAGGTCTTTGCCGTAAGAATCAACATTTTGTCCCAAAAGAGTAATTTCTTTAAACCCTTCGGACAAAGCTTTTTTTGCTTCGGCAATTATGAGTTCCGGCTTCCTTGAACGTTCACGACCTCTTGTATACGGAACAATACAGTATGTACAGAAATTATTACACCCTTCCATAATCGGTATCCACGCATTGACACCTTTTACACGGTTAATCTTAATCTCTGATTCTTCAAAAGGTTTTTCATCAATTGATACTATTTTTTCGCCGTTTTCTATTCGTTTAATTAGATTTGGAAGTTCATACAGTCTTTGCGTACCCAAAACTAAATCTACATAAGGCGCTCTTTTAATAACTTTTTCTCCGCCCTGCTGCGCAACGCAACCCGCAAAAACAATTTTAACGCCGGGTTTGGATTTTTTCATCTTACCCCAAACACCAATTTGACTGTACGCTTTGTCCTCAGATAATTGTCTGATCGAACATGTATTTATTATAAGTAAGTCCGCATCTTTCGGTTCAACAGTCTGAGAATAACCGATATGCTCCAACATACCGTACATCCTCTCGGCATCGGACTTATTCATTTGACAACCTAAAGTTTCTATATAAACTTTTTTCATTAAAATCCCTCACTTCACTTATTTTAGCATGAAGTGGGAAAATAAACTAAACAGCAGAGATTTCTTCCTCTAATTTGTTTTCAAATCCCGTAAATTCACAAATTTGACGAGCCCACTCTTTTACTATTTCATCTTCATCAAGTTCATAAGATATCGGCTTGCCTATTTTTATCGTCATATGTTTTTCAAAAAGTTTTTTTGCATACCCGTCAAAACCGCATACACCGACAGGAACGACATCCGCCTTGAACTTCTTGGCAAAAAGAGCAAATCCTTTATGCACCTCTGACACTACCGGTTCTTTTATAATTCTGCCTTGCGGGAAAATACCCAAAGACCAAGTTGTATTAAATATTGCTTTAACGGTTTTGAATGTGGCAATTTCAGGTTTTTCTCTGTTTACGGCAAAAGCACCTAGTATGTGAACAAGAAATCTTAAAAAACGTTTTTTCTTATCCTGAAAAAGTTCCTGTTTTGCCATATATGCAATCGTTTTACCTGTCGCAAGAGAAATCATCGGCGGGTCGAGATAAGAAACATGGTTTCCCGCAAAAATTACACGATTAGTTTTTGGGACATTTTCTCTGCCCTCAATTTTTATATTGTACATGTATTTTGAAACAACATGCACAACAAACGTTACAAAGGTTTTATAAAAAAGTATTCTTAAAAAACCGTAATCCTTTTCTGTCCGCTTATTGTAATTTTTTTCTTCCATTAATTCATTTCCGCCTTTATACTACACTTTTTCGGGAATATACTTAAATCCGGTCAATTTCTGGATAGCATTTCCCCACTGGTCAACCATTTCATCAATATTATCGGAATACGGTATGACTTCACCGATATTAACAACAATCTTTCCAGTAAAAGGAATCCTTTTAGCAACTTCAGTACCTGTTATACCTACGGGCAGAATGCCGCATTTTGTACTCTTAGCAATTGAAGCAAAGCCTTTTGCAACATTTTTTATCTCGCCATCAAGTTGCCTAGTTCCCTGCGGAAAAATTCCCAAAACCCAACTTGTATTTTTTATCGTTTTAACTGTTTTTAAAGTTGAAACACTAACTTTTTCCCTATCAACAGCAAATGCACCAAGCCAATTAAGCCACCAACACATAAAGGGATTGTCAAACAACTCTTTTTTTGCCATATAAGCAACTCCTCTGTCCATAATACCGCACACCAGAGGCGGATCAAGAGTAGACAGATGGTTTGCTGCAATAATATATTTATTATCTTTAGGGATATTTTCCTTGCCATGAACTTCAAGTCTGTACACAAGTTTAAAACGAATCATGTAAAATACATGAGTCACGAGAAAAAGAAAAATCCTTCTCCAAATGTTATAAAAACTCGCTTTTCTGTAATCGTTATTATGTTCTTCTGCCATAAAACCACTCCCCGATAACAGTATTATACAATAATCCTGTTCCTTTGTATATTGAATAAAGAACTACTCGTCGTCCTCATTGAAAACATCTTCGAGAGTATTAATAATTTCGCCCATTTCTTCTTCTTTTTTACGTTTTTCTTCGGCTTTCTCGTCAAGGATATCTTTTATATCTTTTTTGTGTTTATTAGCGTTCAAAACAGAGGCAACATTCGACATAGCCAAAGAATTCAGCGTGGCTCTTAATAAAGCGCTCCTGTCTACAAACTGCTGATTATATAGCGACTCGTCTTCTTCGCCCTCAAGCGGCGGCAAATACATCGCCTCAGAGCCGTATTTTTCCTGACTCATTTTCGCAGCAGTCCCTGACGGGTCTCCGCTTTTGAAATTAAAAGCGCCGCCAATACCGTAAAAACCTGCTGAACGATTATCTACCACAAGTTTACCCCATGTTTGAAGGCATTATTCTACACTAAATTTTAATACCCTCACTGTATATATAACCTCTAAAAATATTTTTTGCTAGTTTGTGACAAAATCTTTACAATTAATTTTTGCAATTATTATTGAGTTTTAGTATTTATACAAAAATATATTGTAAAGATTTGTAACAATATATACTCTTTCGTGAAATTTTAAATAAGAAATATACTTTATATATATGTAAGTCGGAAATGACAACATTAAACAAACACGAAACACATAACACAAACCTTTCATACAACCTACACACTAACCTTCTACACATGAGGAATTATTAAAAAAGATTCCGAACCTTTCTTCAAGAAAGGTTTTTTTTTGCTAAAAATTTGAAATATAAGTTTCGAATTTAGATATAAACTCATTTTTTGATAAATTCGGCAAAATCCTGCTGACGGTTGTTATTCCTTTAACTTCTTCATTAAATAGTTTTTCCAAAAGTTCTTTGTCATACCCAAACAAAATCGAGCCGTGCTGTAATATATACCCGTTTTTTCTGTATTGAGCAGAGCCGATAATCTTTTTCCCCTGATAGCAAACGTCCGCACCTGTAGAAAGCAGCATACAATAGTCAAAATGTGTAGAAACTCTTTTGTTTTCACCAAAATCGAGTTCAACGCCAAGAGTTTTAAAAAAATCTATCAAAATTCCCGAAATATATTTATAAGATTCAATTATTGTTTCACCATTGGGAACTGCGGAAACAGGCGACACAAAACTATATGTTATTTCATCATCATGTAAAAGAGCGCGTCCCCCTGTTAAACGTCTTACAACATCAATTTCTTCGGTTAAAAAATCGCCTTTTTGGTTTCTCCCGAGTGAAATGCATTTTGGCGACCAGCCATACAGTCTGAATATCGGTTCCGTTTCTTGATTCAGTATTGCATTATCAAGAATTTCCGAATCAATCCTCATATTATCCGCACCGGAATAAACCCCATAACCGTAGTACTTCATGCCTGTTCTTGCGCCTTTTTCAATAATGCATCGTCATTTGCATGCTCGGAAAGCGGAGCCGGTACAAACAAATCAAGATACCTTCTGATTGCATACTGGTCCGTCATACCTGAAATATAATCAGAAATAATCTGCGGAATATCCTCCTCTTTACAGTATGCGGAAAGTTTCTCAAAATAATATTCATAAAGTGATTTTATTATATTTTTAGCCTTCTTTTCTTCCGCTTTTGCCACGGGGTCAAGGTATACGTTTTCAAACATCCAAGTTCTGAGTTTAGTAACATAAAACCAGCCTTCTTCAGACATTTTTACATCCGGTTTATCCAAAGAATTTTCAATCACATCGGATATCATTTTGCCCAATCTTGTTGACTGATTAGATGAAAAATAATCCATACAGTCTTTCGGCAAATCTCTATCTGATATTATACCTGCACGAATTGAGTCTTCAATATCATGATTAATATACGCGATTTTATCTGCGTATTGCACAATTTGCGCCTCTGGAGTCTTGGGTTTATATCCCCAAGTATGTGTAAGAATACCGTCAATTGTTTCCTGACAAAGATTCATATCTTCAAGAACTTCGACTACCCTGACAGACTGGATATTATGATGGAACCCGTTTGGAAGAAGAGAGTCTAAAGTATTTTCACCGCAATGACCGAAGGGAGTATGTCCCAAATCATGACCAAGTGAAATTGCTTCTGTCAAATCTTCATTAAGATTCAAGGCACGTGCCATCGTCCTTCCGATTTGCGAAACTTCAAGAGTATGAGTTAATCTGGTCCTAAAATGGTCATTATATGGTGATAGAAAGACCTGTGTTTTATGCTTCAGCCTTCTGAACGATTTTGAATGAAGAATTTTATCCCTGTCTCTCTGAAATGCCGTTCTAATTTCAAACACTTCATTTCTCGGACGTTTCCTGCCTTTAGAATCAAGGCACTTTGTTGCATATGGAGAAAGAATCTCTAATTCTCTTTCTTCAAGTTGCTCCTTTATTGTTTTTGTTTGAGTAGACATACCAGAATTATAATCTACAGATGTCTGGTTTTCAACAGTGTTGTATTTTGAGGATAAATAATGTAACATAGAAATTGAGGGAGATGACTAATGGAATATATAAATACCGAGTTTTTTATAAGACTGCTGCTTGCTCTGATTTTAGGTTTTGCACTCGGTCTTGAAAGAGAAATAACCAATAAATATGCCGGATTAAGAACGCATATACTTGTTTGTATGGGGGCATGCGTATTTACACTGTTATCAATATACGGATTTCCGACGTTTGCGGACGGTGATAACGTTATCATTAATCAGGCGACAGGAGTAAGAGATACGGCGCGTATTGCAGCGCAAATAGTTACAGGTATCGGTTTTATAGGTGCAGGTACGGTTTTAAGAAACGGTCCTATAATTATGGGCTTAACCACTGCCGCAACACTGTGGATTGCAGCGAGCATCGGTATGGCATGCGGCACAGGTTTATATGATATAGCAATAATAAGTACTGTATTGAGCGTTGCAGTATTAACACTTATCAGAATATTCGAAAGACAATTTCTCCCGACCAGCGCAAAACATGCAAAAAGGTTTAAAGTAACCGTCTATTGCAACGAAGAAGATACGAAAAAAATATATGAATATCTGACTTCTAAAGTAGATGAAATGAGAGATTTTTCGGTAAAAAAACTTATAGAAAATCCGGATAAATGCAAATTGTCATCAGCATTTGAAATATGCAACAAAAAGACCATCGATGATATCTACAAAAATTTAAACGAACTGACAAAACCGGATGCAGTGAGTTTGCAGGAACTAAATGATTAAAGATTTTGATAAAAAAAATAAACAAAAACAAAAGAAAACTCTTGCTGAAACAATTATGGAATATGCACGAACAATGCTGATTTCATTTCTGGTTGCAGTCGTAATTACAACCTGCTTAACCATTCAGGCAAGAAAATCCATGATTAAAAATTTGTACATCAAGGTTGAAGATAACAAAAAACTGGACGAACAAATTGCAAAGCATATTATTGCCCAGTCAGATTTAACAAAAAACCTTGCAACACAAAACTATACGGTTTGTATGAATGTAGGTAATCTGTATGAAGCGGCAAAAGACTATACCAACGCACAAATAGCCTATCAAGCAGCAATTCTGAGAGCAAAAAGAGGTGTTTATACTCCTTACTATAAATTGTCCAGTATTCTTATTGCGCAAGCAAAGTTTGATGAAGCAGAAAGCGTTATTAATTCCGTTACCGATTTAAAAAACAGGGGACTTATTAAATTCAAAACAAGAGCATTTATAGAAGCCGGTGATAAATACTATTCATTGGGTAAATTTTTGAAAGCGGCAAGAAGTTATGAAAGAGCAAAATACTATTATGAAAGATTCTCAAAAAGAGATAAAATAATAGAAGAATCTATAAAGAAACGTATTGTTAATGCGTACTCGGAAGCGGCAACAGTTGTTGTTCAGCAGGGATACAATTCTGATGCCGTATCATTTTTAAAAAAAGCTGAACAATATGCACCTAATGATTTCCATATAAAATATAAACTGGCAATTATATACTCCGATTTAGATCCGATTAAATCAATAGAATACTTCGACCCGCTATTAAAGAAGATGCCGCAGTACATCGACTACAGCACATACAATAAAGCGCTTTTGAAGGCTTCAAACATATCGGATTTGGAAGGAAATCCTACAAAGGCTAAATATTACAGATATAAAAGCCATTCTATTGACTTATTGATACAAAATAAAGTCGTGTACAAAAATGATATTGATATAATAATGGAATCCTTTGAAATCAAGAAATTCCTGTTCAGATACCATTTAAAAGGCAAATACAAATTTAAAAACACATCACACGAAGACATTTTCAGATTATTTGCTGATTTTGAATTGCGCGAAGGAGACGAAATTAAAGAATCCTACACAGTAAAATGTGTAACAAAAGATAATCCGCTATTTTCTAACGGCGGTGAAACAGATAGCATAACCGTAAACTTCGGTAAGAAAATATTTACAAAAAAAGAACTTAGCCAATATGTGATTGATGTATATCTCTACAAAGATGAAAAGTTTAAAACTCTTATAGGAACATTCGCAATTCCTGAAAAAAGCATTAAAAACGCAAAATCGGATACTCCGGAATTTTAATTAAAATATTTTCTTAAAATGTTTTCAATCTTTGCCGATGCTTTGCCGTCACCATACGGATTTTGCGCGGTCAATCTTGTTTCATTTCTGTCTTTTGATAATACGTTTTCGCTTTCCGAAACAATTTTTTCATAATCTGCGCCGACAAGTTTTGATACACCCGCTTCAATACCTTCTTTTCTTTCTGTTTCATAGCGCATAACAAGCGTCGGGCAAGCAAACGAAGGTGCTTCCTCTTGTATTCCGCCGGAATCCGTCAAAATAAGTTTTGCATTTTTCATTAAATAAACCAAGTACGGATAATCTAAAGGAGGCAGCAAATAAACATTTGAGGTTTTTTCAAAATTAGCATAAATCTTATCATGCACATTCGGATTTGGGTGAACCGGAATTACAAATGTATGGTCAGAATATTTTTCGGACAAATAGGATATTGCCTTAATAATTCTGTCGATACGCTCTCCGTGATTTTCTCGTCTGTGCGCAGTTATCAATACAAGTTTATCGTCTATCGGAATGCCTTTTGAAACATAAAATTTTCTTGAGTTCTCTATTACTACATCAGATAAACAGAATAACGCATCAATAACAGTATTCCCTACAACATGGATTTTATCTTTGCAAATTCCCTCGTCTATTAATGCCTTTTCATTTACCCCCGTCGATGCAAAATGAATCTCAGTTACCCTTGATGTCATCTGACGCATAACTTCTTCAGGGAACGGTTCATAGATATCATAAGAACGTAACCCCGCCTCTACATGAAATACGGGAATTTTATGATAAAAACTTGTTAACGCACCGCAGAGAACCGTCATTGTATCACCCTGAATAACAGTTCCGTCAATTTTGTTTTCGGAATATACCTTATCTAATGACGTTAAAATTCTTGCCTGAACTGAAGCCAAAGATTGATTATCACGCATACAGTCAAGATTAATATCCGCTTTTAGACCGAAATACGCTAATGTTTGATTAGAAAGTTCTTTTTGCTGCTCTGTATTAACTATAAGAACATTGTAAAAATCCGGATACTTTCTTAATTGAAGTATTACAGGCGCAAGTTTTATAATTTCCGGACGAGTTCCAAATACAAAAGCAATTGTTTTCATATAAACATTCTACTATAAAATAAAATTTACTTTACCATTTTATAAAATTTGTATACAAGTCGTGTTAATTTTTCATCTTTGGATAAAACATCATTCATCTCAGATAAAAGTTCCTGCTGAGATGCAAGATGCTTAAAATCAAATAGCTCTGCCGGCTCAATTTCTAAGGCTAGTAATATTTTATTAAGATTTTCCGCTGTCGGATAAAATTTACCACGCTCAATATTACTCATACTGGCAGTTTCTATTCCTACTAATTCAGCAAGATACTCTTGAGTCATAGATTTAGACCGTCTTAGTTCTTGAATTCTTTTTCCTAGTAATACTTTTATATCCATTATGCACCTAAAGACATTATCAGTCATTTATTTTAAAAAGGAAATTTTGTAAAACGTCATATTCATATTTATTTATGTTGTTTTGCATGTATCATGTAGTGTATAACAATAATTTTTTGTAAATATTTGTTGTTTAGCATTGAGTAAGGAGAAAAAATGAAGTACAAAGTAAGTATAATTATACCTGTTTATAAAGTTGAAAAATATTTGAGAAAAGCATTAGATAGTCTAGTAAATCAAACATTAAAAGATATAGAAATAATCTGCATAAATGATTGCTCACCTGATAATTCAGCTGAAATACTTAATGAATACGCGTCAAAAGATAAAAGATTCATTATTATTAATCAAGAAACTAATCAAGGACAAGGAGTTGCAAGAAATATAGGAATAGAAAAGGCAACAGGAAAATATATTATGTTTCTCGATCCGGATGATTGGTTTGAATTAAACGCCTGTGAAACAGCATATAATGCCGCCGAAAAATATTCTGCAAATGCAGTGTACTTCCCTAATTATATTGTTTCTGAAATCTCAGGTAAGGAATACACAACGAATTTGATTAAAGAATATTCCGAGAAATACAATATAGAAATAAAACCGTATACTTTCTATAATTTTTTAGATTTACCTCATACTACATTCAGAACGTTTGGAATGGCACCATGGAGATACATGTGCTTAACTGAAATGATTATAACGAATAACGTGAAATTTTCTGATTACAGGAAAGGAGAAGATCAGCCTTTTAGCATAAATATTAATTTAATTTCTAAAATACTTTATATTGATAAACCGCTATATAATTACCTTGAAAGAAGTGATTCTTCCAGAATTTATGAAACTTTATATGAAGA
>JAFXYU010000234.1 GCA_017541565.1 bacterium
GTCTGCCGGCAACAATAACATCGCCCACTCCAATCATAATAAATCCGATGTTTCCCATCATAATCGGAGCGGCTATCTTCAAAATATCTGTTATGTATTTTTTTACATTCGGCATAAGAACATAATATAATAAACATAACTCCGGAACATTGTATAGTAGTTTAAATAATTAATGTGTTTTAACCCACTGCGCTACTATTGTTGGTTTTGTACCGTTTTCGTTGTATATGTATCGTGTACAAATGTAATTATTTTCTTTTGGATTGTATATTTCCACTTCCCGCCAAAGTTTTATTCCTTTATTGCTGTCAACTATTGTTTCCGTCCGATTTCCTTTGGAATCAGAACGAGTTATGCGTATAGCCTTGTCTCCGCAATGTTTAATAGGTTTTGTTTCCTTTTTTAGCAGTATATGGCTGTCCACAATATTTTTATACACCTCTGTCATTTTAAAACCGCTAATATTATTATGCAAACCATTTCTTATGTTTCCGTACAAGCGGTAATTTTTCTTTCCTTTTGCAAAATCTATCCCTTTTTTGAGTTCGCTTACGCATTCATTGTAAAAAATCTTACTTACACAATCATAATAAATATTGTTAAATCTTACGTTCATTTTGAACTTGCTCCATAGTATAATTTATATCTGTATTTTTAGTAAAATGCGTAAAGATAAAATTTTGACAGTTCTTCAATTATTTTAACAAAAGTTTACAGAATTTATTAAAAACAGCAAAAAGCGTTTTTAAACCTTCTTTTACATGATAAAATAGTAAAAAATTGAATATGTGGAAACTAGGGGTGAAAGTCCCCGACTGTGCCGCAGCCGTTATAGCCGGAAGGGACGGATATCAGAGGGAAAATACAAAAATTTTGAAAAATTCTAAATTGCAGAATTTTTGTTAAATGTACAATCCGTCCTCCCAAGACAAATCAACACTTCGTGACCAGAGTGTTGATAAAACTTTTTCTGCTGCGGTAAAAACCAAAGAGAGGAAGTTTTTTTATTGGCTAATTCTGTGCACAACTTAAATAAAATCAATGCCGGTACCTGTCCGCACGGGTGTTCCCCTTCCGCTTGTCCGATATGTTCCGGTATGGGTGGCGGCGGACTTCGTCCCGGTGAACGTGTGCAAAAGCCAGGTGAGATGAGTTATCACCAGTGTGCTATGCTTGGTGCCTTGATGCGCGCAAGAGAGGCAAGAATTAAAGCACATGAACAAAACCTTCAAAATCATGCGGAAGTTATAAAAGCCTTTGAATCTGCATTGGAAAATGCGGCACAACGTTTAGCGGAATTTGCATCAAAGTTACCTAAGAATATTATTTTTAAACCTGTTGTTTTTTTGATTTCCGGAGTCTTTGTACCGATATTAAATATGTTAAAAAACATTCCGCAAACAATTAGTAATATTCATATAAAATTAAGTCAAATTAAGGCTGATATTCAAGACAAATTGAATGCCGTATTTGGTGAGGCAAAGGCTTTTATGGAAAAGAAAGTGTCCGAATTTGTTGCGGGTGTAAAGTCAAAATTTGAAGGTTTATTCAAAGTGTTCAAACGGAATAATACAAAAGATGACGAGACAAAAATTGATGAAGATAAAAAAATATTCAGATTGAAAACATTTATTAATAAAATAATGAGGAGAAAAAATGATTCAGAAAATAAATCCGAATCTTGAAACTACCAGACACAGACGGAATATGACGGATACGCAAAAACGAAATGACATGAATATTCAGGAAGGTGTCATTGTAAATTCTTATGTAAAAGATCCTCTTCTTTCCCTTGATGAGACTTATGATTCACTTGTAATCTCAAAAAAGCAGATTGAGTTGCCGCAAAAGTTGAATGAAAAAGAAGAAAAAATAAATAATCCGCTATATCCGATTTGCGCGGCAACGATTGGTATAATGAGTTTATTGTCTGTATTTACATTAATGATGAAAAAGTTTTCAAAAGGCAAAATGGAATCGACAAAGGAGTATTTGCTTCCGGGAATTACGCGAAATCATTGTATTAATAACGAAATTCATCAAAGCATTTTTTCTGCCATACAATCACCAAACAGAAAAACAATTTTGGCGTCGCTCGGAGTTATTACTCTCGGTGCGATGGCATTTGCGGGAAAAATATTTATAGACGGATTTAAGGAGGTCTGGGTAAAAAGACGTGAAGCGGATATTCACAAAAATTTGCAGGAAAATCTTATTGCAGTTGAAACTCAGGCATTTTCAGGTAAGTTGCAAATTATAAGGAGCATATTATCTTCTAAGGCAAAGACATTTAGTGAAGAATTAAGTTTTAAAGGAGAGAAAAATTCATCTGATAATAAAAAAGACAATATTAGTTTGTTTATCTTTGGCGCAACTGCACTGGCTTCAATATTGGGGCTTGGTTATTTTGCCTCTTACAATATCAGAAAAAGTGACGAATTTATTAAAAACGGTATAAAGAATACCAAAAAAGGGATAGATATAATTATAAAAGAATTTAATTCAAATAAGCCGTTAAATAATCTTGAAGGTCATAACGGTCAGATACTATCCGGAAAAGAAGCCTATAAATATTTGATAGAAAATATGCTTGAATCAATATATGCAACACCTGCCGAAATTGAAAAGACAATAGATAAGATTAAACTTCCGCCGGAAGAAAAAGCAGAATTTATAAACAGAGTAAAGAATACCATGAATTTGGCAACAGAGAAGGTTAATCCTATGATAGGCGGTTCGGGCAGAAATAAAATTACTTATTTTTCTCATGTAAATGATTATCTGTCATTTTTCTACGACTGGCTCATGAATCCTAAAAATCCTCAGTTTAAAAACCTTTTCTTTGGTATTGCCGGAGTGTCCGCACTTGCATACGGCGGTAAAGTTGCGTCAGAGGCGGTAAAAGAGGTGGAAGTTAAAAAATATGCAGCGGATATAGAACTAAATCTCCAAAAGCGTCTTGTATCAACAGAACTTCGAAATTTTAAAGCGAAAAAAGATTCTGCAATTGAACCTTTGTGTGAAGAATTTTTTAAGCAAAAACGGGAAGGAAAATCTCCGGAAGAACTGAAAACGGTAGCAGATAATATTTTGTTTGAAATTAAGAACGGTCCGCCGTTTGTATATTCATAGAGTGTGATTTATGCTATAATTGCTGTTATGAAGAAGAAAATTTTGATAGTAGGAAACGGTGCAAACACTTATGCTTTGGCGAAAAAATTGTCAAAAGAACATGAAATATTTGTTACACCGTCTTCAGATACATTAAAGGAGTTTTGTACAGTTCTTGATATAAGAGAAGATAATGCGGCTGAACTCTTGGAGTTTGCGTTGGAAAATCAAATAGATATGACAATACCCGTTACACAATCCGCAATTAATTCCGGGATTGCCGATTTGTTCGGTAAAAACAATCAACTTGTATTTGCACCTGTCTCAAAAGCAAATGAATTATCTTCCAATAAAGCACAGGCAAAAAAGGTGTTGTATAAACTCCATATTCCGACACCAAAATTCGGCATATTTGAAAAAGAAAGTATTGCTTTAGATTATCTAAAAAATCAAAAAATCCCGTTTATTATGAAAACAAATGATTTGAACAGCGCGGTAGTTTTAACCTCTGTTCAAAGCGCAAAAACAATAATCAATTCAATATACATAGAGAAGAATAAAAAATTAATAATAGAAGATTATGTTTACGGTACACCATTTTCCTTTTATGCACTGACTGACGGTTATAAAGCCCTTCCTATAGGAAGTTCTTTAAATTACAGATATTCCCTCGATGGTGACGGCGGTCAAATTACCGACGGAATGGGGGCTTGTGTCCCAAATTACAAATTATCTTTTAATGATGAATACCTGCTCATGGATAATGTTATTTATCCGACACTTGAATATTTAGAATCGTGCGGTAATCCATATTTAGGTATTATGGGTATTAACGGGATAAAAACCGAAGAAGGTAACTTATATATTCTTGGTTGGAATTCATTTCTTCAGGACTCTGACGCTTCTGCAATACTGAATAATATTAATGAAGATATCTATTCGTTGTTTGAATCTTGCGCTAATGGTAGTTTTAGCGATGATATAAATTCTATTCGTTTGCGAGATGGGTACTCTGTATCATTAGTACTTAAAAATAAAAATAAAAATGTATGCGAGAATCCGATTAAAGGATTGGAAGATTTGGATGATGACATTTCTCTGGTATATTACCCGAATGTTACAAAAAATAGGTATTTAGAGTACAATGCTCCTTCCGGAAGTGTGTGTGTCATGACTTCTTATGCACAAACCGTATCATCTGCCTCTCGCAAAGTTTATTCTGAGGCTGCCGGTATTGATTTTGACGGAATTTATTACAGAAAAGATATATGTAGAATTGAGCCCTTTTCTTAACAAATCTTTACAATAACTATTATAAATGGCAATTTTATAAATTTAAAATACTTTATATATATACGAGGAATAAAAACAGTTTACAGTTAACATAAAAAAAGGAGCAAAAATA
>JAFXYU010000235.1 GCA_017541565.1 bacterium
ACGGCGGAAAGGTTGCCGTAATCGGCGTTGTTGGAGAAGACTATCAGGCAGAGGATTTGAAAGAAGCCTTTAGAAAAGCCAACATAAATTGTGAATCTCTTATTTCTGATAAAAACAGAAAAACCATAACAAAAACCCGTATTTCAGGTTCTTGTTCTCAGTCGGTCACTCAGCAGATAGTAAGAATTGACAGACAGACTAATGCTCCGGTGTTAAAAGAAACGGAACTAAAAATTATTGAGAACATCAAAAAACTTGTTCCGGAGTATGATGCGGTAATTTTATCTGATTACCATATCGGAACTCTTACGGATAGAGTGATTAGAGCGGTTGTAGAAACTGCGAAACAGCATAATAAAATTGTTATTGTTGATGCGCAAAAAGATTTGCACAGGTATAAAGGTGTAACGTCTATGACACCTAATTTACCGGATACTCAAAAACACGTCGGTTTCTATTTGAATCATAAAGCGGATTATATACTTGCGGGAAATAAACTTATTAATGAATCAGGTGCGCCTGCAATTCTTATAACGTGTGGTGATAACGGTATGGTTGTGATTGAACAGGGCGGCAAATATACTCACATTCCGGTATTTAATAAATCAAAAGTGTTTGATGTAACCGGCGCAGGTGACACCGTTACCGCGATATACACTCTTGCTCTTGCAATTGGTGCAGAACCGGTATATGCGGCTATTATAGGCAATATTGCAGCAGGAATTGTAGTTAAACAATTTGGTTGCGCAACAACTTCAATTAATGAAATTTTACAATCTATTCCGGAAAAAATTGATTTGGAGTCATAAGGAGTAAAGAATGAAAAATATATTCGGAAAATTAAATATAGTGGATATCATAATCATAATCGGTGTTATTGCTGCGCTTTTCGTAGGTTTTTATACAATGAAACATTTCAGACAAACTGCCGATAAACAAATTGAAGCCACTTCGCCGATTACTTTTCAGGTATTCTTGAGAGGTGTCACGGTTACCGGAGAGGAGTTTCCTGTAAAGGTTGGTGAAAAATCTTTTATTACAATCAGAAATGTTCCATATACCGAATTGAATGTTGTTGAGGTAACGTCAAATCCGAGAAAAACCGCTGTATCTTCATCAAAAGCGGTTGAGCAGTATGTTTTGATTAACGATCCGGCGCAGCCTGCATTGTATGATGCGGTAGTAACGGTTACAGACACCGCAAAAATTACAAAAGACGGTGCTGTAGTCGGCGGAAACAAAATTAAAATGGGTTTGCCTGTAACTTTGGAAGGCGAAGATTACAAATTTAACGGCACAATTTCCGACGTTCGTGTAACTTCTGATATAAAAGTGGAAGATGCCGGAGAAAATAACGAAGTCGGTTAGATATCAAGTGCTGATTTGGGGTAAATGAGAGGTAAGTAAGGGGTAAATGCTAATTAACAAGGTCTTAAACTTTATCCAGCAACTTGTAAAGCCGATTTATGACAGAAGTTTTGTTCTTCAAAAAATTGATTGGCTTATTGGGATTAATATATTTCTTGTGATTTTTTCGTCAACTTTTGCGCAGTCCGATATGATTGCCAATTTCGGAATATTTGCAATACTTCTAACGGCAGTAAAACTTTTAACTAAGACCGGCGAAAAGTTTGAGATGACCTTGGCGGAAAAATTTTTACTTGTATACCTGATTTTTGTAATTATCAGCCTGGCAGGTTCATCACTTTTGTATCTGAGTTTAAAAGGTTTTGTTAAAACTCTGACTTATTTGGGATTCTATGTTTCTGTCGTCAACTATTTGAAGGACAATAAAGACAAGATAAAGTATATTTTTATAGCATTAGCCATTTGTGCATCTTATGAAACATTTTTTGCTTTTTTGCAAAATTACGGTGCCGTAGAAGAAATTTCGGGATGGCAGGATATGTCGCATCTTAATCCGGAAGAGGTTATGACAAGAGTATACGGAACTATAAAACCGTATAATCCGAACTTGTTTGGAGGATATATGCTGTCTGTTATTCCCGCTTTTTTGCCACTTCCTTTTATCAATAAAAAATTGCTGATTCCATCTGTAGTTTTTGGTTTGTCAGCGCTTTCGGCTCTTGTTTTTACGGGATGCAGAGGTGCTTATATCGGTTTTTTCTTTGAAATATTGCTTCTGATATTTATTATTCATAAACTTATAAAACCTGATTACAAAAAGATTTTTAATACAGTGGTTTTAGCGGGTGCTGTTTTGGTGTCTTTAGCGATTGTTTCCACTTCTGCAATCAGGGCAAGGATATTTTCTATCTTTGCAATGAGGGGTGACAGTTCCAACTCTTTTCGGTTTAATGTGTATCACTCATGTATAGAAATGTTCAAGGACAATTGGCTTCTTGGTATCGGATGCGGAAATCAAAACTTCAGAGAAATCTATGGACTGTATATGAGGACAGGATTTGATGCATTGAGTGCTTATAATATTTATCTTGAGACGGCTGTAGAAAGCGGAATTTTTGCTCTCTTCGCATTTGTTGCATTTTTGGTGGTAAACATATTTAATGCATTAAAATATATTTTTACGAAAAAGATATCGGAAACCATATTTGTTTTAACGGCATTGGTTTCGTTAGTCGGAATGCTTACGCACGGATTTGTCGATACGGTATTTTTCCGCCCGCAAATTCAGTTTACGTTTTGGCTTATGGTTGGGATAATATGTGTTACCGTAAATAATGGAGAATTATGTCAGAAGAAAGAATAAAAAGATTAAGAGAAAATTTAAACAGGTATGCTTATAACTATTACGTTTTGGATAACCCTTTAATAAGTGACTTTGAGTACGATAATATGTACAAGGAACTTGAAGAACTTGAAAAGCAGTACCCTCTTTTTATTACACCGGACAGCCCGACACAGAGAGTAGGCGGAATTTCTACAGGGTTTGCAGAAGTAAAACACAAATACAGACTTTATAGTCTTGATAATACTTATAATTATGAAGAACTTACAAAATGGTACGAAAAAATTACCAAAGAATTTGGGGACAATGTTGAACTTGTATGTGAACTAAAAATTGACGGGCTGGCAATTGCGCTTGCTTATAAGAACGGGTATTTTGTAAAAGGAGCAACGCGCGGGAACGGTATTGTAGGAGAAGAAATTACTCAAAACCTTAAAACTATAAAAGCAATTCCGCTTAAATTGTTTGAGGATGCTGATGTAGAGGTCAGAGGTGAAATTTATATGCCTAAGACTTCTTTTGAGAAATTAAACGAAGAAAATCTTATGAACGGAGAGAAACCGTTTGCAAATCCAAGAAATGCAGCGGCAGGCTCACTCAGACAATTAGACAGTTCAATTACGGCAAAACGCGACTTATCAATGTTTACTTATACTCCGATTATAGAAAGGGCAGCAAAACAGCCCAAGACTCATTGGGAAGGAATCCAATATGTAAAAGAACTCGGGTTTAAGATTAATCCGAATATAAGGCTTGTTCAAAATATAGAGGGTGCAATTGAATTTTGCCGAGAGTGGGAAACCAAGCGGTTTGATTTGGATTATGCAACTGACGGTGTTGTAATAAAGGTCAACAGATTTGATTATCAGAACGAACTCGGGTATACTTCTCGTGCGCCAAAGTGGGCGACTGCGTTTAAGTTCCCGCCTGAGGAAATCTCGACAACGTTAGAGGGTATAGAATTAGGAATAGGTAAAACCGGTGCCGTTACTCCTGTTGCGGTACTTACTCCCGTAAATCTTGCGGGAAGTGTAGTATCAAGAGCCAGTCTTCATAACTTTGATGAAATAAAACGTTTGGATGTGAGAATCGGGGACAGGGTTCTTATAAAAAAAGCGGCAGAAATTATTCCTAAGGTAATTAAGGTTGTTGATTCTTCCGAACATGATAATTTACCCGTTTATCAGGTGCAAAATGACTGTCCTTGTTGTAACACGCCTTTAAGTGAAGTTGAAGGAGAAGTTAATTTGTATTGTCTTAATCCGAATTGTCCTGCGGTATTGAAGGCAAAACTTGAATATTGGGTTTCAAAAGAGGCGATGGATATCGATTCTGTCGGACCTTCGGTTATCTCTAAACTTTACGATTTGGATATGGTAAAAGCGCCGATAGATTTTTATAAACTTTCAATTTTAGATTTTATGAGATTGGATTTGGTTAAAGAAAAATCTGCTACGAATATGTATAACGCAATTCAGGAGTCTAAATCAAAACCGCTTTCAAGATTCATAACGGCTCTTTCTATTCGTCATGTCGGAAAAGAAACCGCAGAGCTTCTGACGGCAGAATTTCAGACATTGGAGGATTTTAAAAACGCAGATATTGAAAGGCTTGCTAATATTGACGGAATCGGTGACAAAATTGCAAAAAATATTTATGAATTTTTCCATAATGAACATAATCTTGAAATGCTTGATGAATTTGAGCAACTCGGTTTTAAGTTTGAAAACACTGTTTCTCAAAGGACAAATGAACTTGAAGGGAAAACTTTTGTCTTAACAGGAACGTTACAAAGCATGACAAGAGACGAAGCAAGTGGTAGAATAAAAATGAAGGGCGGAAAAACATCGTCTTCTGTTTCAAAAAAAACATCTTATGTTATAGCCGGAGAAAATCCCGGGTCGAAATTAGACAAGGCT
>JAFXYU010000236.1 GCA_017541565.1 bacterium
CATACAAATCTCTGTTTGAAGCCGGATACTTAAAATCAAATCCGCTTGCAATAACACCAATTGTTTTTAAATTATTTTCCGCCGCGCTTCTGTGCGAAACCGCATCAATACCTTCCGCAAGTCCGGATACTATACAGATATCAGTGTTTGCCAGTTCGGAAATAACTCTCCTAACGCTGTCTCTACCATTTTGACTTGCGCGCCTTGAACCTACAAAAGCAACTGTTTTTTCAAGGTTGCAAGAAAATAAATCTCCTTTGTAATACAAAACAATCGGCGGGTTATGTATTTGTTTCAACATATAAGGATAATGCCCGTCATCAAAAGTTAAAACCTTAATACCACGTTTTTCAACTTCTTCCCATTTCTCATCAGGATTTATTTTGTCCCTTTTAGCAAGAAATTCTTCAACTTTGTTAACACTCAACCCCTCAATCTGAGCAAAATCTTTTTTGGAAGCATTAAATGCAGCCTCTATATCCCCAAAATATTCATATATTTTGCGAACAAAGACCGAATCCAGTTCCTCAATTGACGAAAATGCAATCCAAAATTTTGTGTTCATGGTTTTGATTGTATCATAAAATATACTTATTTCATGATATAATGTTCTTTGAGGGAAATATAATGTATACGCTGGTCTATTCAATAAACAACGAAGAAAATCCAAAAACTGTTTATGTAAATCTTACAAATTCATGCACAAATTCTTGCATATTCTGTCTTCGTAATCAAAAAGATGATGTTTGCGGACGAAAAATGTGGCATGATGATGAATTTGAACTTGAAGATATTATTGAACAGTATAAAACTTTTGCAAATTCCGCAAAAGAAGTCGTATTCTGCGGATATGGCGAACCTTTTTTAAGAAAAGAAATGATGAAAAATTTCTGCAAATATTTAAGGAAAAATTATCCCGAAATTAAAATTCGGGTTAACACAAACGGTCACGCTAACGCAATATACAGAACAAACGTCGCGGAGGAATTTAAGGAACTTATTGATGCGGTATCGGTTAGTCTTAATGCAGAAGATGAGGATGAATACTGCGAAATATGCAAGCCTAAAATTCCGAATGCCTATAATGCAATGAAAGATTTTACAAAATCATGCGTAAATGCGGGTATGGATGTTTCAATGAGTGTTGTTACGGGGTTTGATAAAATTCACAATATTGATGTTGATAAATGCGAAGAAATAGCAAAATCTCTCGGAGCAAAATTCAGGAACAGAGAATTTATAACGAACGGGTATTAGGGATAAACTAAGAGGTAAATATGAAAGTACAAAACATTCAATCGACAAATTTCACTTCAAAAACAAGATTAATGTCTCCAAAAATGCAAAACAGTATTCAAAACATTTTGCTGAGAATGAATTACGAAGTTAAGCGTACGCAGCATGGCGACCACTATGAAACAGTTTTAATTAAAAAACTCCATCAGGGAGAAGATATATCTTTTGAAGATTCGAGAAGACTGAAAGAAGTTGTGCCGCTGGGTTGTCAGATGAGCGGATTTTCTTCGCTCAGGATGGGTAATTCTTGGATGGATTTTGATAACGAAACCCGTGAAATTGTAGATTATAAAAAACCGTTTTATATGCCATGGACGTTTTTTATGAAAAAAGCGGAAAATATTTTGCAAAAATTTTACAAGTTTTTTAACTGTTCCAAAGTTGTCCGCAAAGAGAAATTGGCAGTCAGAGATTTAACTCCCGAAGGTATAAAAAAGATGCGAAAATATGTTTTGACCGTTGAAAAACAACGTTTGGAACAAGTTATAAAGGAATTAGAGGAATGCAAATAATTCTTGCTTCAAATTCTCCCAGAAGAAAAAAAATATTAACGGAAATGGGACTTGATTTTAAAATAATCCCCTCCGAGTATGACGAAAAACTTGAATCTGACGAATTTTCTTATGACAAAATTGAAGATTTGGCAACGCAAAAATGCCTTGATGTGGTAAGGCGTTCCGATAAAAATTCAATCGTAATTGCGGCAGATACAGTGGTTGTATTACACAATAAAATTCTCGGTAAACCTCACACAAAAGAAAATGCATTTTTGATGCTTAAATCTCTATCCGGAGCAACACATTCCGTTGTAACATCTATTTGCGCAATAAACACAAAAACAAATCGCGCGGTAACTCAGTCTACAACGAGTTATGTAAGATTTAACAATTGGTCGGACGAGATGATACATTATTACATTGATACCTTCAATCCTGTTGATAAGGCAGGAAGTTACGGAATACAAGAACTCCCCGAAGGCTATGTTGATAAATATGAAGGCAGTTTTGATAACATTGTGGGGCTTTGCCCGAAAGCCGTTAAAGCAGTTCTTGAAAAACTAAATTATTAGACAAGGGAGATTTTTATGACCTATTTTGCAATTGTCATGTTAGCGTTTGCTCTTTCCGTTGATGCGTGCGTGGTATCGTTTTCTTACGGAATTTCATACAACACAAAAAGAGGAAAAAATCTGCTTTTACTGAGTATCTTTACTTCTGTTTTTCAGGGATTGATGCCTGTTATAGGTTATTTTCTTACAGGTTTTGTAAAATCTTTTATACAGCCTTATTCCGGTCTAATTATATTTTTAATCTTCACATATTTGGGAGTTAAATTTATTCTTGAAGCGCATCAAGAAAAAACTAAAGAATGCTGTATTGATTTAAAATGCCGTATACTTGTCGGAATAGCAACAAGTATCGATGCATTTTCGGCA
>JAFXYU010000237.1 GCA_017541565.1 bacterium
AGTCTGTTGAATATTCAATGTTGCAATTCATTGATTACCCGATAGACAACGGTTTAATCGATTCTATTTGTGAAACGGTAAATCAGTTTATTAGAACTTTAATCGGTAGAGGTGCATTGATTGATGGCAAATGTACCTTTAACCAAGACAAAAACCCAACAACGGAACTTGCTAACGGTCATCTACTCTTCGATATTGAATTTATGCCTCCGACTCCTGCGGAACGCATAACCTTTGAATCGTTTATTGATATCGAATTGTTGAAATCGTTAGGAGCATCTTAATGTACGCAATAGTAAATGACGAGGAAAATTTAGAAGTTCACACAGACGAAAACGATAGTTGTTTCTTTTGCAAGAACGTTTATAAATGCCCTCTTATCCAAGCCATCAGTAAGGAATATGTGATACTGCATTATTCAGAAATTGAAATAACAAAATGCGGTCTATTTAAAAAGTAATTACTTAACCCCAAAGGAAATATTATGTCGAAGATTGAGATTAACAAACTAACAAATGCCAATGTTTATTTGGATGGAGTAAATCTGCTCGGTCGTGCAGAAGAAGTTCAACTACCGCAAATCAAACACAAAATGGCAGAACACAAAGCACTCGGTATGGTTGGCTCGGCTGAATTTTTCGCCGGCATAGACAAGATGGAATGCAAGATTAAGTGGAATGCACTATATCCTGCTGTTTTGAGGACTTGTTCAAATCCGTTTACTGCCGCAATGATTCAGGTCAGAGCATCTCTTGAAACTTATAACGGAGCCGGAAGAATATCCGAAGTCCCTGCAACAGCATTTATAATCGGAACATTTAAAGAATTTCCGCTCGGTAATATTAAACCTCAAGAGAATGCCGAATACGAAACAACGATGTCCGTTACTTACGCAAAGTTAATCGTTGATAAACAAGAAGTCTTTGAAATTGATGTCCTGCAAAACATCTACAAAGTAGGAATGATTGATGTATTGAGTAAATTTAAGAAAAATATAGGTGCGTAGTGGAAGATTCCGTTCTTAAACAAAAAGGTATGAAAAAAGGGATTACGGAGGAAATTGCCACTCGCAAACGTGCGTTGAATTTTTATTCTTTGGCTAATATCCTCCCCGATCCTGATATTGTCTTAAAAAAGCAAGGCAAAGACATTAGGATTTACAAAGAATTACTTTGTGATCCGCACGTTTTTGCTTGCACTCAATCACGCAAAGCCGGTGTGCTTTCATTGGATTGGGAAATTAACAGAGGACTCGATAAAGACCAAAACGCAGAAGATGTTGAAAACCTATTAAAAAAATTAGATATACAAAAAATTATGTCTGACATTTTAGATGCGACACAGTTCGGTTTTCAGCCTCTTGAAATTATATGGAAGAGAGATAAATCAGGTCATATAATGCCTGAAAAAGTAATTGCAAAGCCTCCTGAATGGTTCTGTTTTGATGATGATAATAATCTTAAATTCAGAACAAAAGAAAATTACTATGGTGAGGTAGTTCCCGATAAAAAGTTCCTGCTTGCACAAAATAATCCCTCATATAATAATCCATACGGTGAACGTACCCTTTCTCGTGTCTTTTGGAATGTTACATTTAAAAAGGGCGGATTAAAATTTTGGGTAGTATTCACAGAAAAATATGGAATGCCTCACTTAATCGGGAAACATCCAAGAGGCTCAACAAAAGAGGAAACAAACTCTCTTGCGGATATGCTTGAAGATATGGTGCAAGATGCCATTGCGGTTATTCCTGACGATTCATCTATTGAAATTCAGGAAGCAAGCAAATCATCGTCTGCCGAGATTTATGAAAAACTAATCGATAAAATGAATACCGAGATATCTAAAGCAATTCTCGGTCAAACCTTAACAACTGAAATCGGATCAACGGGAAGTTATGCCGCATCAAATACGCATATGCAAGTCCGTCAGGACATTATTGATTCAGATAAAAAACTTGTTGAAGGTGTTATAAATCAATTAATTCAATGGATTTATGAAATAAATTTTGCAAATGCAGAAGTCCCTGTTTTTGAACTATACGAGCCTGAAGATGTGGATTTGACTTTGGCTCAAAGAGACAAAATCCTTTCCGACACAGGAGTTAAGTTTACAAAAGAGTATTTCATTAAAAATTACGGTCTTGAAGATGAGGATTTTGATATTAGGGAAGAGATTATCCCTGCAAGTCCTAACTTTAAAGAATTTAAGGAAGAGGAAGATAAACTTGTTCCCGGACAGGCTCAAATCGAGAATTTATTTAAATTTATAACTGAAGGTGATTTAAATAAACAGGCTCAAAGTATGCTCTCACCTTTAATAAAACTCTTTGAATCTTGCGAGAATTACGAGGAAGCATTTGAATTGCTGACAGATAAGAACCTGCACAGCAAACAGTTTGAACAAACTATTCAAAAAGCATTATTCCTTTGCGAATTACAGGGAAGGAGTGATGGTTTAGATGAATAAACAATTAACTTTTTTTGATTTTTTCTCTGGAATTGGCGGTTTCAGAATAGGACTTGAAAGAGCAGGA
>JAFXYU010000238.1 GCA_017541565.1 bacterium
GGACGGACGACACGAAGTTAGTCCGGATAGCGAGGAAATTGAGCTGACTTGAACCGAAGGTTCAAAAGCGAAACTTTCCGAGCGTGGAGCAAATCCAAGACAAGTCTCTTCATGCCCAAATAGCAGGGTATAACAGATGTTATACCCTGCTATTTTGTGTATAGAGCGTGATGAGAATCACTTTTGGGAGTTCGAGCAAGCCGAGCAGAGCCACGAGCGAAGCGTAAGCAAGCGAGAGACGAAACACGCGACAACGGAAATTGTAGGATTTTCGTTGCAAGTGTGAGCGGTGGCGTTTAACTACAGATGCAGCAACTTATGGCAGAAACATTTTATTCAAATGCTCCAAAACGTGTATCTTCATTTTCGGATTATTAAAAACTTAAAATATTGTTGGCTAGTATCTGTTTTCATTGGATTGTAGCCCCATTATAAGGGTAACAAACCATCCTATAATTGTTATTCCGAATAACAGATTACAAATATATATCATAAGTGCGTTAGGGTTGTTTTTTTCAATAGCAAGGATAGATGGTAAAAAATAAATATAGAGTACGATTTCCGAAACAATAAAAGCAATACTGAAGAAAAGAGCGTACCCTCCGGTTGTCATATCTTTTCCTGATGTAGCAAAAACTGTTACGGCAATACTTGCGGCAAAAGAAGTTAAAAGTATACCTATATTATAAGGAATCCCCAACATGTTGCCTTTATACGGTTCCGGATTTATAACTACCTCAGGCAATCCAAATATAGCACCGCATTCTTGGCAAAAATTATCATCTGTGTTAACGGGAGCCTTACATTCTTCACAGACCAAGTCGGGGTTATCGTGTTTTTTGAGCAGATATTTACCGCAGTATCCACAGTTTTCTGCATTTCTGGGTATTACATTTCCGCAATATCTGCATATTTTTGTATCTGCCATAATCTCTCCTCAATACAATTCTACTAAATTTTCTTAGAAAAGGATAATATTGTTACAATTAGAAATAATTGTAACATATTTTATATATAATTAAATCAACTAATATAACGATTATCGGACTTTAATACTTTCGTCCATGTACTTGATTAACGGATAGATAAAGAATTCAATGATTCTTCTTTTACCTATTTTTATTTCATTTGTGGTTGTCATACCGTATTTTATTGTTTGTTCTTTTCCTTCTACCATAAGCGTTGTGTTTTTAGGTTCGATAAATACTTCATAAATATCTCCGAGCCTTTCATCCTCAACGCTGTTTGGGGAAACGATTGTAACAACACCATCTAAAATACCGTATTTTTGGAAATTGTATGTATCTACTTTTATTGAAACAGGCATATCTTTTTCAATAAATCCGACATCTTGGTTCATAACTTTTGCTTTAATCTGAAGTTTTGCATCCTTTGGAACGATTGTCATAATTTTTTCTGCCGGTTGAACAACTCCGCCAATGGTGTGAACGAATATTGTATTAACGTATCCGTCAATTGGTGATTTTAGGAGTTGTTTTTGTTTTTCCAACTGTAATCGTTTGTTTCTGATTTCGCTTAGTGATGCTGATAGTGCGCCAACACTGTGTGAAAGTTCCGTAACTTCTTTAACAGCCTCGTCATATCTTGGCTGGGGGATAATATCTCTAACTGTATCCAATCTTTTTTTATTTTCAACAGCAATTGCATACTTTTGTCTGTCTGAGGCTAATTGTTCGGCAATCTTTGCTTCTTCTTCTCTGACGTTATTTAATTCCAGCCCCGGTTCGTATTCCGCCGGTGTAACGATAGCAACAATTTGCCCTTCGGATACAGGTTCTCCTTCTTTTACGGCAAGAGTTGTTACAACACCTTTATCGAGAGATTGAACGACTTTTTCTTCTCCGGTCGGAATTATCAATCCTCTTGCAGTTACAACAATATCGACTTTTCCGAAATACATCCACAATGCCGCTATAACAATAAAAACAATTATTACCCAAAACATCGTGTTGCCCAATGGATTTAAGGGCGCGTCCTCTATTTCTGCCAGTATCGGCTTAAATTCGTGACTGTCATCTTCTTTTGGAATAAGTTTATCTGTAAGTTTTTTAAGAATGTTCATAATTATATCCTTTTAAATTCCAATCTCTAACTTCTTTGTGCGTCATAGAGTTTTCTAAAATATCCGTTATGCTGTAAAAGTTCTTGCGGAGTTCCAACTTCAACTATTTTGCCGTTATCAAAGCAGACAATTCTGTCACAATCTTGAATTGTAGATAGTCTGTGTGCAATTATAATCGTTGTTCTTCCTCTTGATATCATTCCCATATTTTCTCTGATTATTCTTTCGGATTCATAATCGAGAGCCGAAGTTGCTTCATCAAATATCAAAATTCTCGGATTAGAAATTAATGCTCGAGCAATTGCGATTCTCTGTTTTTGACCGCCGGAAAGCGAAGAACCTCTTTCTCCTACTTCTGTGTCGTATCCGCGCGGAAGTTTTGAGATAAATTCGTGCGCTCCTGCAATTTGAGCAGCCTGAACAATTCCTTCCATCGGGATATTCGGACGCGGTAGCGAAATATTGTCTTTGATTGTACCTGAGAACAGATAATTTTCCTGTAAAACTATGCCTATGTTTGTTCTGAGCCATACGGGGTTTATGTTTCTTATATCAATCCCGTCAATAAATATAGTTCCTTCCGTTGTATAATATAACCTTTGAATAAGTTTTGCAATTGTAGATTTTCCGCTTCCTGAACGCCCGACAAAACCTATTTTTTCGCCGGCTTTTATATCAAGATTAATGTCGTTCAGAACCATTGGCGCATCTACGTTGTATCTGAAGGACAGGTTATCAATTTTAATATCTCCCCTTACATTGCTAAGAGTAATTGCGTTATTTGATTGCATTTCAAGCGGACTATTTAAAATGTCACCTATTCTGTCAACGGCTAAAAGAGTTTGTTGAAAGTCATTCCACAGACCTACCAATCTTAACATAGGTGCGGCAAATTGTCCCGAAAACATTTGAAATGCGATTAATTGACCTATTGTAAGTTTATTTTCGATAACGAGCATAACACCAACATAAAGAATTGCGATTGTCATACCTTTTTGAAGGAATCCGCATATTGAGCCCGTGAAATTTCCCATTATAGCAAGGTTGAAACTTGATTTTAGGTATTTGCCGAGTTTATCTTCCCATTTACGGAACATTGAACCTTCTATTGCAAGTGATTTTACTGTTTGAACACCTGTGACGGATTCAACCAGATATGAGTTTGAATGCGCTCCCATTTGGAATTTATCTTCCAGCCTTGCTCTGAGTTCCGGAGTAATACACACATAAATTATAGCGATAATTGCAAGAAATCCAAGCGATATAAATGTCAGTTTTACACTGTATATGAACATTACAACCAAAAATACCGTTGAGAAAAATGCATCAATTAACACGGATACCGATTTGTCCGTAATAAATTCTCTTATTCTGTCAAGTTCTCTGACGCGGGCGACAATGTTACCGACTTGTCGGTTTTCAAAGTAAACAAAATACAGTGAGAACAGATGTCTGAAAAGTTTTGCACCGAGTTTGGCATCTATTTTGTTTGTTGTATGTATAAAAATATAGTTTCTTGACAGGTTTAAAATAAGTTCAAATATTGCAATTACAATGAATGCAAAAGCCAAAACATCCAGTGTCGCAATTGTTCTGTTGACAAGAACTTTATCCAAAATTACCTGAGTAAATAATGGTGTTACCAAGCCGAATAATTGCACAACGAACGAACCTAATAAAACTTGTCCGATGATTTTTTTGTATCTGAAAATTTCGTTGAAGAACCATTTAAATCCGAATTTTACATCGTCTGATGCGTTCTTATGTCTAAGAATTATAATGAAATCCTTGATTTGTTCCTGAAGTTCGTCAAAAGTATGAGAAACCGGATGTCTTTCAAGCGGAGTTAGTGTCAGAACTTTGTTTTCATCACGCTTTAATGCAAGAAGAACTATGTACGAGTCATCTTTTAATTGCAGAATTGCAGGCATTGGGTACTTATCGGAAATTTCCTCAAGTCTCATATTTTTCTTTTTAACTTTAAAACCTTTTCTTTTTGCAATTCTTATGATTTCTTCCGGCTCAATATCTGCCGTATTTATGCCGTATTCCCGTACAATTGAGCGCATATCGATATCAATGTTATTCATCCTTGAAACTATTTCAAGTGATATCAAACCGCTGTTGACCTGTTGTTTTTTTTGTTCATCCTTTTGTTCTTCCATTTTCTTTCCTTTTTGAAAATTAGTATTCTTCCGTAAGAATTTGTATTCCGCGTGTTATTGCAATTTGCGTAATACTATTTTTGTCCAATTCTATCTGCTGATTTAGCAATTCTGTTTTTGCGTCATTTTCTTCAATTGGAGAAATAAGTCTTTTTGATGCGAGTTTGTGTATTGATTTTTCTTTGTTTGTTAATTCTTTCAGAGCATCATTATTAGCATTGATTTGCTCATCAAGGAATATCAAATTAGAACGCATGCTCGCAAGTCTTGCCATTAATTGCGCTATTGCTTTGTCTCGTTCAACATGAAGTTGCTTTAATTCAAGTGCTGTTTTTTCTATATTTGCACTGTTTTTGAAACCGTCAAATATCGGCATATTCAATGATGCACCTACCGAGAAGTTTGAAGGTTCTATTCCTAAACTCTTTCCGTAATTTTGATGGTCAGAACCGTACAGGTAATACCTGCCATATACATTTACTTTCGGGTAATTTGTACGTTTTGCAACTTGAAGTTCAAATTCTTTTTTCTTAATATTCTTTTCGTGGATTTTCCAAGTTATGCTTTTGGTATAGTCGTTAAATGAAAGTACATCATAGTTGCATTTCTTCAGTTCGGAAACTTTTAAATTGTCCATGTCATACTGCTCCCCGGTGTAGAATGACAACCAGTTAAGTGACTCTGATTCAATATTTTTGAGTTCGCTGATTTTATTCTTAATAGACGATACTTTAACTTTTTCATCGTTAAGTTCGATTTTTGAAATTTCTTTAGCGTTAAATAGTCTTTCTTTCATGTTCAAATTTTTTTCTTCGATAGCAAGAATTTGTTTGTTCAATTCAATTTGCTTGGAAGTAATCAGAATTTTTGTATATGAATCCAACAGAGTCAAATTTAATTCTTGTAACTTTTCTTTGGCTTCAAGTTCTTTAATTGCTATGTCTTCTTTTGCGGCTTTTAAATTTCCCCCTCTGACACCGAAATCAAATAAGTTATATCCTACATTTATACCCAATATTGATTGATAACGTGTGTATGGGTTAATGAAGGCATCACCGATGGACATAACAGTTGTTTCATTAACGTCGCGAAAGTTTCTTGTGTATTCGGTTCCTGCACTGAAATTCAGTTTTGGGAAATATTCCGAACGTGCACCCCGCACTCCTTGTTTAGAAATTAGAACATTGTAATCAGCAATTTTTAAATCGTAGGAATGTTCTTTGGCTTTTGTTAAAATATCTTCAAAAGAAATTTTTGTAACAATCTGAGGTTTCTTTGCTTCTTGCTGAGTCAATTCCACATCAATTTTTGGCTCAGTGATTGCCATTATTCGAGGGGGCAGTGACATAATGCAAATAGCCATAATTAATAAGCACTTTGTGATGTTAAATTTCTCAGCCATTTATATCCTTCATAGAATATTATGACAATATGATATCATAAAAATATAAATACGACACACTAGGATTTTAAAAACTCTTCAATAAATCCGTCCAAATCTCCATCCATTACTGCATCAACATTTCCGGTTTCGTGTCCTGTCCGATGGTCTTTAACCATTTTATACGGATGAAAAACGTACGAACGAATTTGTGAACCAAAATTTATATCAAATGCTTCGCCTTTTAACTCTGCAAGTTTTTTTTCGTGTTCTCTTTGACGAAGTTCAAGAAGTTTTGATGCAAGCATTTGCATTGCATTTTCTTTGTTTTGGAGTTGAGAGCGTTCTTGTTGGCATTTAATTACGATTCCGGTAGGTTTATGCAGAATCCGGACGGCTGTTTCAACTTTATTAACGTTTTGACCGCCGGCGCCTCCTGAACGCATCGTGTCAATTTCCAAATCTTCCGGCGGGATTGTAATTGTTTTTTCGTAATCCGGAATTATAGGAGAGACTTCACAAGATGCAAAACTGGTTTGTCTTTTTCCGTTTGCATTAAACGGTGAAATCCTTACCAGTCTGTGTACTCCTTTTTCTGCTTTTGTGTAGCCGTAGGCATATTTGCCTGTAATCCTAATTGTTGCAGATTTTATTCCTGCCTCTTCACCGTCTGATTTGTCGACAAGTTCAGTTTTCCATCCTCTTTGTTCTGCCCATCGTGTGTACATTCTCAGAAACATACTTGCCCAGTCTTGTGCGTCCGTACCTCCGGCACCTGCATTTATTGATAAAAATGCATCGGCTTCATCGTATTCTCCGGATAACATCTTTTGAAGGTCGTATTTGTTCAGTTCTTTTTCCAGTTCAAGAAGGGCATTTTCACTTTCATTTATTAATTCCTCATCACCAATTTCAAGAGATGTTTTTGCGTCATCAATGATTGCGCCCCAGCGCGAAAACATTTCCAATATGTCTTTTATCTCCTTTGAACGTGCGCCTAATTCGTTAGCATAGTTTTGGTCAGACCATACTTTCGGGCTTTGCAGTTTTTGTTCAATATCCCTTAGTTCGGACTCCAATTTATCAAAATCAACAGTTTCTCTGTTTTTATTTATTCTGTCACTTAATTCTTGAATGTTCATAAACTTTCGACCAGTTCTACAACCTTTTTGTGTATATTCTCTATTGTATCCGCGGAAGAAATTAATTTAACTCTGTCCGGATCTTGTTTTGCAATCTGAAGGTAACCATTTCTTACTCTGTTGAAAAAATCAGTTCCGGCAGATTCCATTCTGTCACGTTCGGATCCGACTCTTTTCATTGAAGTTTCAATATCTACATCTAATATGATTGTTAAGTCAGGTCTTAGGCCTGCTGTTGCAATTTCATTCAAGTAATTTATTCTGCCGAGATCTAAACCTCTTCCGTATCCCTGATAAGCAACTGTGGAATCCGTGTGGCGGTCGCAAAGTATAATTTTACCGTCTTTAAGAGCGGGTTTTATTATGCAGTCAACATGCTGCGCTCTGTCTGCCAGAAATAAAAATGACTCGCAAGTTGGTGAAACATCGCCTTCATAGTTTAATAGAATTTCTCTAAATTTTTCTCCCAAACCGATAGCGCCGGGTTCTCTGGTTATAAGTGTTTCAAAGCCTTTGTTTAATAAATAACTGTTAAGAAGTTTTATCTGGGTGGTTTTTCCGCACCCGTCTGCACCTTCAAATGTAATAAATAAACCTTTTCTCACCTTAACCTCTGTAATAATCCACTGATTTGATATTCAAAAATCTTGCATAAAATGATTTCGGGAAAATTTCTACTGCTCGTTTTAATATATCAGCATCTTTATTGTATATTTCACCAATATTCGCTAGTTCTGCATTAACTATTTTGTATTCATCCGGCAAATTTTCATCAGATAAACTTTCGTTAACTGTTTTTGACAAAATATAATTCAATGCAAGTTTTCTGTTTAAATATTTTATACCTTTAGGAAGAGATTTTAATTCTTCGAGATATTTTTTATTATCGTCCGAAATCATCATATTATCTAAAATTCCATATCTTTTATTTAATAATGACTCTAATTTTTTAAAATCATTTATAACTCTTAAATTCTTTGTGATTAAAAGAAAAAAATTCAAAATTAGCCAAAAGATGTATAATGTAACAAATGACAACAGTAAAATTTTTATCATAAAGAACTCCTTGCTAGTATATATTACCATACATCCAATATGTTCGTAAAACTTTTTTTACATAATTTTTTGTTTCGGGATAAGGGATTTGTTCTACAAACTCATCCGTGTCACTGTATATAATCTTGTCAAACCATCCTCTGACTGAACCGATGCCCCCGTTATATGCTGAAATTGCATACAAATCTTTATTGCCCAATGCGCGTTTTAGCCCTGAATAATATATACTTCCGGCTGCGATGTTTTTTGTCTCATTGTTGAAACTTTGTGGAATTGAATTTTTTTGTACAACTTCGCTAAATGTTGAAGGCATTAACTGCATTAAACCGTCTGCGCCGACCGAACTTTTTGCATACGGATTAAAATGGCTTTCTTCCTTAATTATGGATTCGAGTATTATCGGATTATTGTTGCCTTTAAGTTTATCGACTATATCATAATAGTGAAGGGGGTATATAAGTCTCCATCTCAAATCTTCAAAATCAGGTTTGGGATAGATGTCTTCCATTGCTTTTCTTGCCAATACCGCAGAAATTGTGTAATTACCTTTTTCATAGGCAACCCAACTTTGAATAAATTTATCATTCTTGCATAATTCTTCAACCAAATCGTAGTCTTTTAAGTACGCAAGTTTAACAACAAGGTTATTATCAAGAGATCTTCTGTAAGGGAATATTACAGGCTTCGGATTGATTTCTAAAAATGGTAAAAATCCGTCATCTTTGTACAAATTAAAATGTGCTCTAAACGCATAATAACTGTCGGGATATTCTGCTATTACTTTTTTGAAATAATTATCCGAACTTTCATAATGCTTCAGTTTATTTGCAATTTTTGCCATGTAATAAATTACGGCAGGACTTGATTTTACATTGGGGAATTTTTTTATGTGTAAGAACCCGAGTCTTTGAGCATCATAATATTTTTTCTGTAGATATTTTGATAAAAATACATTGTATAAGGAATCTGCTGAAAATTGCCCGTTCGGATATTTTTCATATAGTTTTCTGTAGCAGGCTTCTTTTGCTTTCCCGTCAAGAACAACTTCATTGCAGTTTAAATATGCCGCATAGTCTGCCCCTGTTGATTTTAGATTTAGTGCATTTAATTTGTTTATACCGTCTTTTCTTGTTGCTGCCGCTGACACATATAAATCAATAACTTCAAATACATCGTTTTGTTCTACGCCGCTAGGAAAATCTTTGAGTCCTTTTTCCGTGTATCCATTACCTTTTTCTTTGTTTCCGAGTTTATATTCTGTTTTTGCAAAATCTGTCCAACTCTCTGCAAGCGTTGTTTTGTTTAAATATGTTCTTGCTTTTTCATATTCGCCGTTTGCATAATACCCCTTAGCAATAAGAAGATTATCAAAGTTGTTTAGTGTAGTATCAAGATTTTTTATTTCCTCTATGGAGTTGAGAGCAAATCTTCCGTCCGGTGCCTTTTCAAGGTATGTTTTAAAGTAAACAAGCGCATTTTCTTTTATTTTTTTCTGTTTTTTTTCATTTTCCGGAAGATTTTGTATTGTGATATTTCCCAGATAGTATTGAGATGCAATAGCATAATCGCTTTGAGGGTATTTTTTTATAATTTTTTTATAATGTTTTTTTGCCTCTTTATCTCCCGCTTCATACATCAGGTAAGCCATGTTATATTCACTTATCGGGACAATTGCTGATTTGGAGTGTGAACGGAGTATTTTTTTGTATTTTTTTATAGCGATATCTTTTCTGTCAATATTTGTTGCGCATCTTGCCTGACGGAATAGCGCTGATTGTTTCAATCCCGAACTGGATGGAACTTTGCCGAATTCGTGATATGCTTTTTCAAATTCATTTCCCTTATAGAGTTTTAATGCTTGCGAATAATGCTCAACACCTCTTGCTTCGGATGTTCTAATGTTGTATATAAAATATGCTACTGTAAATACGAGTAAAAATATTACAAAGTATAAATCAAACTTGCTTCGTCTTCTCATTCAACTTAATCCCAATATTATAATAATTCTGTTCATTATAAAAAGAGAGAATCCCCTTCAATTATATTATTTTAATATAGATATATGCAAAAAGGAAATTCTGTAATAAAAAATTACATTTTATCACCTGAAAGATATCAACTGACTGATAAAAATTTTAATAATAGTTTCATTTTCCCCATTCGGACTATCCGTTGGGGCAATGTATTAATATGCGAAAACAAGCATAATCTTACTGTAAAGAAAGAAAGTTAATAATAAAAGAACTTTTAATTAACTTACAGTTTAAATATTTAATTACTGAATCTGAATACAGATTAGTAAACAATACTAACTTTACCTATCTAAAAGGAGGTCAAAATGACAATTAAAAAACTTACTGTGGCAGCTGCAATTGCCGTAGGTATAGCGACTTGTGCCTTCTCTGCGGCAGAAGCAGCGTGCCCTTGCGACCAACGCCCGATAGTTTCACAAGGCGCTTGCCCTGTGGAAGAA
>JAFXYU010000239.1 GCA_017541565.1 bacterium
GACCGTAAATTAGAGCAACTTTATCTATAACGCCGGATTCCTTCATTTCGTTCCAGAGGTCATTACCTTCACGCGTTCTTTCGCCGACACCTCCAAACACTGATACACCTGAGTGCTCGGATGCGATGTTGTGTATTAATTCCATAATTAATACTGTTTTACCTACACCTGCACCGCCAAACAAACCGATTTTACCACCCTTTTGGTATGGCTGAATAAGGTCGATTGCTTTTATACCAGTTTCAAGAATTTCAATATTTGTATTTTGGTCAACAAGTTTTGGCGACTCTCTGTGTATAGGGAGGTAATCTTCTGTTTCTACCGGTCCTAATTCATCAACAGGCTGACCGATAACGTTCAAAATTCTTCCGAGAATTGGCTTTCCGACAGGAACCTTTATTGGCTCGCCGGTATTTACAACCTTCATTCCTCTTTTAAGACCGTCGGTTGAAGACATTGCAACCGTTCTTACTCTGTTTGAACCGAGCATCTGCTGAACTTCCGCAACCGTTACAGAACCGTCTTCGCCGTATATGTTCAACGCAGTATATATTTCAGGTAATTCACCCGGCGCAAACTCAACGTCAATTACAGGTCCGATAATTTTTGTAATTATCCCCTCGTTTTTATTTAATGTTTCCATATACCTCTCCTATCTCTCTTCTTGTTTCAATTATATAATATAATGCTCGGATTGACAATATTTTCATTTCATTAAAATTAGAATGACGAATACGAACCTATTATTCTGATTCCCTGCGACAGCGGAATCAGACCGTCTATAAGGTTTTTAATAATTTCTTCGTCTTTGTGTCCGTCAAAATCAATGAACACTGCTTGTTCTTCATGGTTATTGTTCATCATTTTGGAACTTATTTGAGTAATATTGATGTGATATTTTACAAAAATTTGAACAATATCTAACAAAGCACCCTGCCTATCGTTTAAGAAAAGAACGATACTTGTTTTATCTTTGCCGGTCGTTTTTGTTTCGGCATCACCGATTACAATAAATCTGCGATTGTTGTTCTTAAAATCTTCAATATGCTCTTTTAAGATGTTGAGATTATAAATTTCCGCGGTTTTTGGCGTTCCTATTATTGAATAAGTTAAATTGTAATTATGCAAAAGCCTTGCTGATTCATCCATACTTTCCGCAATCACAACATTCAGTTGTCTTGGCATTTCTTCTTTTATAAATGTTTTACATTTTGCAAGCGCATTAGGGTTTGAAATAAGTCCCGTTATACTGTAAAATTCCGTCGTTTTTGAAAGAATACAATCATTAACAGGAACAACCGTTTCTGCTAAAATCTGAACATTTTGATTTTTTGTCGTAATCAAATTATCTATGGTCTCTCTTATTATTCCTTTCGCCGTTGTTTCCACCGGCAAAATTGCAATAGCGTTAGAGTTTTCATCAACATAATCGATACATTCAATTATCGAATTAAGAGAACGTTGGTACATAAACAGGTCATAAGCCTTAAACAACTTATCCTTTGCAATCTCGGAATATGAACCGCCCATTCCCAAACATACAACTTCATTAAAACCTTCAAACATATAATCTCCTCAAGTGATTAAATCTATTATACATCAAAATATACATTTTGATGTATAATAGTTTTGTAACTGGAGAGAAAATTGGGAATTTATCATTTTATAGCAATAGGCGGAATAGGGATGAGCGGACTTGCAAAATATCTGCTTGAAGACGGACACACTGTTTCCGGCTCGGATATTTGCGATTCAAAATATATAGACAAGTTAAAAAAACTCGGTGCAAAAGTATTTATCGGACATGATGCAAATAATGTTCCGGAAGGTGCAAAGGTTATCGTTTCGACTGCCATAAGAGAGAATAACCCTGAACTGGTGAGAGCAAAAGAACTCGGGCTTTCCATATATCATCGTTCTGACTTGTTAAAAGAAATTTCCGTTGATGCTCAAAAAAGCGGAAAATTTTTCATAGGTTTTTCAGGTACTCACGGAAAAACCACAACCAGCGGACTTTGTTCGTATGTTTTGGAAATGGCACAACTTGAACCTTCTTTTGTTGACGGAGGAATATTACCCGACATAAATACAAATGCTCAGCATAAAGGCGGAAAACATTTTGTTGCCGAACTGGATGAAAGCGACGGAACTATTGTCAAGTATTCACCTGATATTCTCGTTATAAACAATCTTGAAGAAGACCATTTGGATTTTTACAAAAACGGAATGAGTGACTTGGTTAAAACGTTCAATCAGGCAGTATCTCAGGCTAAAACAGTTATTGTAAACGCTGATAATGCAGGAATAAAACTTTTAAACGGGAATAAGTATATTACGTTTGGTTTAAATGATGCCGACTACACAGCCAAAAATATTGAGTATACAAAAGAAGGAATAACTTTTGATATTTATAAAGGAAACGAAATCTTGACGAACATGAAAATTCGTCTTAGCGGAGTGCACAATGTTTATAACACTTTGGCTGTTGTATCCGCACTTTTTGAATCCGGTGCGGATATTGAAAAAGTCAAAAAATATTTTTATGATTTTTCCGGCATGGGAAGACGCTTTCAAAAGGTTTGCGAGATTAATGGTGTTGAAGTATATGATGACTATGCTCATCACCCCACGGAAATAAAGGCAACATTGGATGCTGCGGCGCAAAAATTCGGGAAAGAAAATATTGTTGCCGTCTTTCAGCCTCACAGATATACAAGACTTCAGGCTTTGTGGAATGAGTTTTTAGGCGCATTTAAAGATGCAGGAAGGGTTTTTGTAACCGATGTTTATGCGGCTTCCGAAGACAGTATTGAAGGAATTACGGGAGAAAAATTTGCGTTAGAACTTGGCGCGGAGTACCTTTCCGGCGATATGGAAAATGCAGCAAAGGAACTTTTCCCCAGACTTAAATCCGGCGAAATCGTTATTGGATTGGGTGCAGGTACAATAACGGCTTTAGGCAAAAATTTAGAAAAACTTGTCTGAGAAAGCCTTTTTAGTCAAAAA
>JAFXYU010000240.1 GCA_017541565.1 bacterium
CTGAGAAAATTACGCCATCCAAACAGAAGCAAACGATTAAGAGAATATGTAGAAAACTAGATTTAATAAAGAACGGGGCGGAAATACCGCCCCGCACTTTTTTATGGTATAATTACAGCGATGAAAACAGCAATTTTTGCGGGAAGTTTTGACCCGATTACAAACGGACATCTTGATATTTTAAAAAGCGGTACTGAAATCTTTGACAAAGTCATTATTGCAGTATCTTATAATGCAAATAAAAAAGGGTTTCTGCCCGTTGAAACGAGAGTTAAACTTATTGAAGAAAGTGTCAGGAGCATAAAAAACACAGAAGTAGATTACTACGCCGGACTTACTGTCGAATATGCCAAAAAACGCGGAGCATCCGTACTTCTTCGGGGACTCAGAAATGCAGGTGATTTTGAATATGAAACTCAACTGTCACAAACTAATGCTGCACTTAATAACAGCATAAAATCCGTTTACCTTATAACTAAGCCGGAATACTGTTTCGTTTCGTCTTCCGCTGTGAGAGAAATCTTCCAAAACGGCGGGGATGTATCAAAATTTGTTCCTGCTCCGGTTGCAGAATATCTGAAAAACATTCGCTAAACATGGTATTTCGTTAAAATGTTCTTAACTTGTCTTGAAAATTCAGACTGATTAAAGTTTTCTTTAGGAACATAATAATCAATTTTTAAATTCTTTAGTTTTTCACTTGCAGCCGCCTCAGAAAGTGAACTCATTACAATAATCGGAATGTCAGCATACATTTCATCATTTTTAAGTCGTTCAATAAACTCATATCCATCGACTTTCGGCATATTTAAGTCAGTTATAATTAGGTCATAATGGTTCAGTTTTAATTTAACCATAGCCTCATCAACATCGGAAACAATATCCGCTGTATAACCGGCATTCATAAGAATATTCTTGACCATAGTTCGTGTTGTTACGGAATCATCCACTGCAAGTATGTGCTTATAAGAAAGAATGTCGTTTGTGAGCATTTTTGGCGAAGACACCGCATTTGAAGATACGGCTTTATTAAAGTCGTAATGCAAAATATCCTGCATGTTCAATATCAAACACAATTCACCGGATGCCAAATTTGTAATTCCCGAAATATTTTTAACCTTGTATAATGGCGGCGAAAGTTTTTTCTGTAAAATATCCTGGTCACCAAGCAGTTTATCAACAACGAGTCCGATAATTTTGTCATCAGATTCAATAATTAGTATTGTTTCTTTATCTTCTCTGGGAGTGGTTTCCATCTGCAATATATCAGAAAGATAATAAAGAGGAATTACTCCGCCGTTGTATAATATAGAACGCTGACCGTTATTTGTATTTATCTCATCTTGTTTTCTCAAGATAAATGTCGTAATAACCTGAATAGGAATTGCAAAAACTTGTCCCGATATTTTGACAAGAAAAACTCTCAATGTTGTGAGGGTTACGGGAATTTCAATGTGAACACAACTTCCTTTGCCAAATTCGGAAATTACTTTTACTTTACCGTTTAATTGAGATATTTTTGTTTTTACAACATCAAGTCCTATGCCTCTTCCTGAAACGCTTGTGATTGAATCTCCGGTAGTAAATCCGGGCCAGAAGATTATATTCATAATCGCTTCATCATTCATTGAATCAATATCTTCTTTTGTTAAAAATCCCCTCGACACTGCACGGTCTTTAATTTTTTCAATATTAAAACCTCTGCCGTCATCAATTACATCAATCATAACCTTATTGTCATCCTGCTTTGCAGATAATAAGATTCTACCCACCGGACTTTTGCCCGCGGCAATTCTTTCGTCTTTTGATTCAATTCCATGGTCAATAGCATTTCTCAAAATGTGAATAAGTGGCGTCTTTATTTCCTCAATAATTTTCTTATCCGCACATGTTTCCTTACCCTCAATCTCAAAATCTATTTCTTTATCTTTCTCAATAGCAATATCTCTTACCATTCTTGAGAAAGAATTAAATACCGTAGACACCGGTAAAACACGAATATTCTTAACCATTGATTCCATTTCATCAATGATTAATCGCATTTTCATATCGTCCTCTTTTAACGAACGATACAGCGAGTTCAAATCATAAATAGTTCTTGAAACATTTTGAGTAATATCAGAAAACAAAGCAAAAACTTGCTTAACAAAAGTTCCTGTATATTGCTCGTTGTTTGAGGTTTGCAAATATTTTCTGTTATAATATCTCAGAAAATTTGAAGTTTTTATCAAATCTTTCTGACAGGTTTCGTTTGCAACTTTTATTGCATCTATTTTTTCAAGACTTTTTTCCGTTTTAATTTTTGTAATAATAAGTTCGCCAAGTTGATTTACAAGCAAATCAAGTTTATGTGCATTTACATGCAGCGTTTTAATCTCATTTGTCGAAGAAGATTTATTGCTCACGGCAGTTTGGGCAGAAAGCGTTTTTATATCGCTTACTCCTGTATCTTTCTTGTAACTCAATTCAAGAAGTTGCTTCATGATTTCCAACTGCTGAACAATGAGTTCGCTGTCTATACTTTCATTAGGAGAAGCACAGTATTCAATTCCGTTTTTTAAAGTCAGAAGCATTTGCTCTTCCGGTTGAACAGAGTTATCACTGATAAAATCAAGTATTTCAAGAATCATGTTAATGATTTCAAGAATATTATTATCTTCAACGCTCTCTTTTAATTTAAGAATGTCGTCCTTAATTTCATTTGTGTAAATACTGCTGCCCTGAAGCATATTAATTTTTTCCGCTACATCAAAAAATGATAAGCCTCCGGTTTCCGTTGAAATGCAAGATGTAGTATATTTTGATGCAGCAGAACTTAACTCGTTACGAATTTCCAAAATCTCGCTTACCGTAAGTGTATTGGTTGCATTCATAACAAAATCCAGTTTGGTAACAATGTTTTCCAGAGAGGTTTTCACCTCATACATATTTGTATCTTTAAAGAATTCATATATCTTCTGGACCTCTTCCTGAAGAATTACTATATCGGCAGATTCCTCCTCCGGAACAATACCGTCAATTATATTAAAGCAATTATTAAAACTTGTATTTATGACCTCCTGATTATTGGCAAGTTCCTGAGTCGGCATTTCTGCCGGAACATCCTGTACGGCAGCATTCGCCAAAGCATTATTAGCCTGCTCCGGCATTTCAACATCAACAATATATTCAATATTGGAAATTGCTGCAGTATAATCATCATCAATAATTTCTCTGCCGTTTCTTACTGACTCCTGTAAGTATTTTGACACGGTTTCAAGAGTTTTAGACAAAAGCCTTATAACATCCGGCTCCAAAACGTACTTTTCCTGATTAACAGCATCAAAAATGTCTTCCATTTTGTGGATAATCATTTGAATATTGTTAAATCCAATCATCCTTATAGCACCTTTGAGGCTGTGCAAATCACGATATACACTCGCTATAAGTTCTTTGTTTGCCGGTGTTGTCTCAAGAGAAAACAAGTTGTTGAATAACCGCTCCAAAATTTCTTCGGACTCGGTCTGAAAAATACTTAATAATTCTTTGTCATTTTCGTTATTAAAAAAATCCATTTACTAACCTTCTGAAGCGGAATTTTTAATATTTTTGGATAAACTGTTCAGTTTTGATATTTTTTCTGAGTTCAATGTCACACTTTTTATTAAGTCAGAAGAAATTGCAGCGCTTTCTTCGTCAATGGAATTAAGTTTATCAATAATTTCATCCTGTTTCTTTGCATTTTGGCTCAATGCATCAATAGATTCAAGAATTTCCTTAATCAAATTCAACAGTGTATCAGAATCGGATGCAAGTAAATTGATTTCTTTTACAACCGATTCAATTTCTTTTGAGCCTTCTTCAGTAGCCATAACTGTTGAATTGGTTGTATACTGTATACTGCTTGTTAAGGATGTAATTTTTGTTATAGCCTGTTTTGACTCATCCGCCAACTTTCTGATTTCGCCTGCAACAACGGCAAAACCTTTACCGTGCTCACCTGCACGAGCCGCCTCTACTGCAGCATTCAAAGCAAGCATATTTGTCTGTTCCGCAATGTCATCAACAACGCTGATACTGTTTCCTATTTGCTGTGTATGTTCGGAAAGTTCAAGTACCAATTCTGCTATCATTTGTATTTTCTGTCTTAAAACAATCATCTTATCCGCATTGGATATTATTGATTCATTCTCTTTTTGAGAAAAAGTTATTGACTGGTTAATTTGTTTTTCGGTGTTCTTAGAAGTAGACTGAAAATTCTCCGAAATATTTTTAAGTTTTTCTATCAACACCGATACATTTTTTGTATTCCCTGATAACGTTTCAAGTGTCTTCCTTTGAGAAGCCATTTCATCAAAAATTTCCTGAGATGTTGCGGAAATTGTTGCGGATTGCTCAGTTAATGACAGACTAATGTGTCGCGAAATCCACTGTTTCGTAATAAAATAAACCGCAGCATTCAATGCCGTAATCATAACCAAAAACAGGATAGTATCATACGGCGAAATTGCCTTAATCTTTGCAAATAATATGAATATTAAACATGTAATAACAAATGTGCAAATATCAATAATGCATTTGATATTAAATTTCTGCTTCAAATCAAAACTCCACTCACTAGCCACTTCTTCTTCTCCTATAGTTTTTTTTGTTAATTTAGTATATAATTATTTTATACTAAAACCGCGAAAATTGGAATATACTATGTCAGCAAAAGTTTTATTGGTAGAGGATAGTGAAACACAGCGCATATTTTTGGAAGAGGGACTTGTATCCGCCGGTTACACGGTAGAAACCGCTTCTAACGGCGCTGAAGCGTATAAAAAATTTTTTGAATTTGCCCCCGACATTGTCGTTTCAGATATCATGATGCCTATGATTGACGGATATCAACTTTGCCGAATGCTCAAAAGCAAAGACGAAACAAAAAAAATACCTGTAATTCTTTTAACCGTTTTGGACAAAAAAATTGACGCATTTTGGGGTAAAAAATCAGGAGCGCAGTTATTTTTGTCAAAATCAATTGATATAAAAGAACTTTCATTAAGCATTAATGCCACTTTAAGACGTTATCCGGTAAGCGATGAATATAAAGCAAGCATTGCCAGTCTTGCAAAACAGGAAAATACGGCGCAAACTCAACTTAACACAATCCTTAACGACTTGCTGATGAAATCTGTTTTTGCAAATGAATTTAGAAATCTGAGCGACTTTATGAACTATGAAAGAATACTCGTAGAGAAAATGTTTTCTCTTTTGAGTTCGTTTGTTGAATACAATGTCGCAGGCGTATTTTTCTCTTCTCCGGATGATTTTTCCGAAAAAATTCTTTATATAGATACACTCGGTAGGAATTTATCAAAAAATCTGTTGTCGGATATTCAATATGATTTCTTCAGAAAGATAGAAGAATTTAAGGATTGCAAAGGCTCGAAATTTGAAGTTGTCAGAATGCTTCTGGGCAGAGAAATGGATTATGTTTTCTCAGATTTAAAATCAAAAATTATAATTCCTCTCGTGTTTGATAAAAAATTAATCGGCGGAATTTGTTTCTATTCAAGAGCGGAAATTGATTACGCAACATTCAGTTACTTCGACATCATGATAAGTGAATTGCTTACAATCTTTAAAATGAAGTACCAATACACAGAAAAAGAGTTTATGTCTGTTTTGGACGGACTTACAGGATTGTATAACCGCCGTCAGTTTGAAATAAGTTTGGAGCAGGAACATAACCGTTCAAAACGGCACATGTCTGAATTTTCCCTTGCTATTTTGGATATTGATTTCTTCAAAAAGGTTAATGATACTTACGGTCACCAGTATGGAGATTACGTCCTAAAAACAGTTGCAGAGATTATGAAAAAATCTTTCCGTAAAACAGATTTGCTTTATCGCTACGGAGGGGAAGAACTTGTAATGATTATGCCGGAAACTAATATTGAAGGAGCGGTCATTCCGGTACAAAGACTCAGACGCTCCGTCGAAGAATATGATTTCAATTATAACGGAGTAAAAGCAAAAGTCACGGTAAGCATCGGACTTACGATGAATTATCAGGAATTTAATACTGCCGCAGATATGCTTAAATCGGCAGATGAAGCCTTGTATAAAGCAAAAGAAGGCGGAAGAAACAGGGTAGTGCTACATGACGGACAATAATTATATTGAACAAAAAAAGAATACTCACCTTTATTTCCAAATAGGTGAAAGCAAATACGCAATTGATTCGGCAAATGTGCTTGAAATCATGAAACTGCCTGCTTTGGATTACCCTCAGAAACTTCCGAATAATATCGTCGGACTCTTAAAATATAACAACTTTGTTATAAATGTCGTAGATATCAGATTTTACCTTAACATTGATGTTCAACCTTATAATACAAACAATGAACTTTTAATTGTTAAAACTGATGAAACAATTTTCGGGATTATTACGGATAAAGTCATCGGGATTATTCCGTTCAATTCCGCTATGATAGATACTATTCCTTATATCGATAGCAAAACAATTATCGACTCACTGTATAAGTTTAATGAAGAAACTATATTCATTATTAATATTTATGCAATGGAAAATCTGCTAAGAGAGCACAACCAATGGAAAGAAACAGATATAAAATCCCTGTTCCCTTCAGATGATGCTTCTGCAAAATTGATGAAAAAACGTACTTATGATATTGCCAGCAAGTCCGGTATGAGGCTCGCCTCCGGAGAACTTCACACAAAAAGTAAGTACATCTCTTTTAATTTGAATAAAGATTCTTATTGCATTCCGCTCGACTATGTCATTGAAGTTTTAAAAGACACAAATGTTACAAATATACCCGGAACACCCGATTTCATTGAAGGTATTATGAATCTTCGCGGTGATTATATCACAGTTTTGAATCTCAAAAAATTCTTAAATTTTTATGACGAAACCGTTTCAGATAAAAAACCCGTTATTATAGTAAGTTGCAATGAACTGAAACTTGCACTTTTAATTGATAAAATCAATGAACTCTTTGATTATCAACAGGATAGTATTGTAGAAACTTCCGAAGGATATTTTTCGGGTGAATTTATAAACAATGAAACTCTTTATACTATACTTAACATAGAAAAAGTTGCCTCGGATAAGCGGATAATTGTAACGGATATGTAAAACCGTAGCAAAAATTTTTTTCA
>JAFXYU010000241.1 GCA_017541565.1 bacterium
ACTATGGCAATCGGAGCAAGAGATTTTATTGACAAACTGCTTGTAGAAAAATACGCGCAAGAAAAAGTTGATAATCACGAGGATGGTGCATTAACCTCAAAAGTTTCAGCCGAGGATATGCTCAGCGCAATGAACACATCCGCAAATAATTATCGTGACTTGCTTGCCATTAACAGCCGACTGACAATGGTCTGTTACGGCGTAATCGCAAAATCAGCCCGATACGTCATCTCTGAGGATGTCGCCTGATTAAAAACAATTTATTTAAAACACATAAAAACTCTCTTATAATCTTACATCTTACTTACAAATTTCAGGGCTTTATGAAAATTTTTTCACAGCCCTTTTTTTGTTTAGAAAATTTTTATTAAATCATATAAACGTATGATAGAGATTTTTCAAAAAAACGTTAAAATGGGGTGTACATGTTTTGGGACTGAGGAGATGGGACAAGAAGATATTTCATCTTACAGTAAAATTAAACGCCTTAGTAATGAAGAGCTTGCAGAGTTGTGGGCTCGATATTTTGACGATCACGAAAACAAAGAATTAAGAGACCAACTTATTATTCAATATATTTATTTAACAAAATATGTAGTAGGCAGAGTTAAAGTAGCACTACCTCCGACATTTTCCTATGAAGATATCTCAAGTTACGGTGTAGAAGGTCTTATTGACGCGGTTGAAAAATTTTCTCAAAAAATGGGTGCAAGGTTTGAAACGTACGCACTGGTGAGAATTCGCGGAAATATTATTGATAAAATTCGTTCACAGGATTTTCTGCCGAGAAGCGTAAGAAGAAAAATTAAAGATGTTAAAGAAGCACAGGAAGAATTAAAACTTAAATTCGGAAGAACTGCAACAAATACCGAAATTGCCGACTATTTGGGCATTGAAAGAGAAAAAGTTGAACAAATACTTTCTGATGATACAACAGTTACATCAATATATGATAAAAAAGGCTCCTCTGACGGAGATATTGAAATTATTGACACAATACAAGACACACATGCATTAGCCCCGCATGAAGAAATGGAAGAAAAGGACGTAAAAAAAGAGTTGGAGGATGCTTTGAAAAGACTGCCGGAAAGAGAAAGAACCATAATGGTACTTTACTACCACGAAAATATGACACTTAAAGAAATAGGTGAAGCAATAAATGTGTCCGAATCCCGAATTTCACAGTTACATGCACAGGCAATTATGAAACTAAAAAATCTTTTGAGCGAAAATCGTTCCGAAAGATTGAAAAGAAGTATAATATAGTTAAAATTTTTCCTCATTTTATTATTGTGTGTTAAAATATTTTTATGAAGAATCTTAAGAAATTTCTTGAAAGATTTAACAAGTTGGATAAGAAGAAAAAAAGTTATCTTATCGCAATTTTTGTTGTTATTTTCATAATGATGTGGGCATTTATTTCTGCCGGAATAATAACTACAAACTTTAATCGCGCCCAAATCAAAGGCAAAGAGAATGAACAAAAAGTTGACGCTGTAGGTATTATTATTACCGAAACAAAAAAGGGTAAAAAATATTTTGAAATATACGGCGAAAACGGAAATTACAGCAACGACCACAGTATTGCAACGCTCAACAACGTTATAGGAAATTTTTATAAAGACGGTAATGTAAGTATGAGTTTCCAATCATCAAAAGGAACTTATAATGAAAAAACCGGTGTGATTACACTCTATGAAAATACATATATTGTTCTGGACAACGGAATCTCACTGAATGCGAACCGATTAATATGGTCAGGTTCAAATGAAGAAACTGTTGCAGAAGGGAATGTAAAAATAAAAAAGAACAACGAAATGATGTCAACTGCTAACCGATGTGTTATCGGAGCAAACTATGACAAATTCAGAATAGAAGGTAATACAACTACAAAAGTTTGGAAAAGAAATAAATAAAGAGGAATATCTATGAAAAAGGCATTATTATTCATACTGTTACTGGCATCCGTTTCGGGGATTGCGGTTGTTGCATCGGATTTAATAATTGAATCCAAAACTCAAACATTCTCTGACTCCGAAAAGAAAATTAAACTCGACGGAGGAGTGAAAGTCAGACTTGATAACCTGACAGTTGAAAGTAATCGTGCGGATGTCACGGTAAGAAGAAACAATAAACTTGATACGGCAACTTTCTATGATAAACCTTATGCATACGAAATTAATGCAAATAAAAAGCGTGAAGTAAAAGCAAATATACTTCAGGTATCATTAATTAACAAAGTTGTGAGAGCGGAAGGAGAAACTCAGTCCGTTATCACTGAAGGAAACACTCCGATTATTGTAATTAACGCAGATGTTCAGGAGTACGACACAAACAGCAGCGTAATGGTTGCAACCGGTTCTGTTGCTATGAAATACAAAGATATCGACACTTTTTCAGATAAAGCAGTTATTATTGCGGATGAAAAAGGCGGAGTTAAAAAAATTGACCTGATTGGTAATGCAAAGGTAAAACAGGCACAAAACGAATCTGAAGGTAACCATTTTGTTTATAATCCTATAACTGAAGAAATGAGCGTTACCGGAAACACTAAAACTATAGCCATTACCGATGACGGTAAAAAACTGACAATACATTCCGATTATCAACAATACAGCAAACGACAAAACTCATACATAGGAAGCGGACACGTGAAAATCTGGTACGACGATTATTATGCACAAGGACCTAAAGTAAGCGTTTTCCCGGACGAAAAAACAAACAAACTCAATGAAGTATACTTTGTCGGACGTTCAAAAATTGTGCAAAATGAAAGAGATATAATTGCTGATAAAATCAAAATAACAATGAACCCAAAAGATTTTGCTGCGGAAGGAAACGTAAGAACAATAATACATAACATTGACACAAAAGAAAACGGAGAACTGTAATGTCTGAAAAAATTGATAAAGCAATGAGTCTTTTTAAAGAAGGTAAATATAAAGAAGCCATTGACAGTTTTCATTCGGTTTTAGAAACCGAGCCTGATAATGCCGATGTTTATAACAACATGGCAGTTGCATATACTTGCGTCGGGGACACGGAACATGCCGAAACATATTTTGTCAAAGCCATTGAACTTGACCCGGAAATGGCTCAGGCATATATAAATCTTTCTGATTTGTACTTTAAATCCGGAGATATTGCATCTGCCGTAGGAACTTTGCAAAGAGGAAGTTATGAGTTGGAAAATAATCTCACAATTGCGCATCTTCTTGCCAGAGTTTATATCGAAGACCAAAGGTGGGATGATGCAATAGTTGAGTTAGAACGAGTACTTGACGGCGAACCTGAAAACTACGATGCGTACTATGATTTAGGACACGTTTATTTCGAACTCGGAGATTATGAAGGCGCAATCGATAATTTTGAAAATGTTCTTGAATACGAACAAAATAATGAACTTATATACTATTCACTCGCTCAAGCGTATGAAGCAAATAACGAGATAGATAAGGCAATTTCAAACTACCTTAAAGCAATTGCCGTTAATGATAAATTTACCCTTGCACACAAAAAAGTAGGAATACTTTTCCTGGCAAGAGAAGATTACAGTGATGCAATTGAATACTTTGAAAACTACCTTGGATTTGACATTCCGCAGGAAGAAAAAGAAAATATAGAAAAACTTATAGAAAGAGTTCGGGCTAAATTATAGAAAAAACCGTGAGAACAACGCCGATAAAAGCGGATGTAAGTATATAAAAAAGCGTGCTTCGCTTTGCTTTTATGCTTAATACCAATAGTAACATAAGAAGAATCATACCCTTAATGTCACTGATTTGAGGTTTTAAAAGTCCTACACCAACAGAAAGGAGCAGCGCACATCCGATTGGTTTAAGCGAATCCGCTATTGCATTAACAAAAAAATTATCCCTGAATTTCTGCAGCATCTTTGAAACAAATATTACC
>JAFXYU010000025.1 GCA_017541565.1 bacterium
TCACTTTTTGGACTTGTGGAAGTCAATCCGCTAAACTAAATATGGCAGAATAAACATCCGTTTTCGCCACAGTCATCTTCATCAAACATAGGCTCTTCTGCATACATATTAATTAGTTTGCGTGGTGCTTCCTGCTTTTTCTTTTGTTGTTTTCTTTCGTAGTCCGCACGAATCTTTGCTGCATTTTCAGGTTTTATCATATCGCCTAAAAGCATATCTAAATTCCATCCGACAGCTTTAAACTGACAGCCTTCAGGATTTTTTTCGTCTTCAAATGCTTTAGCTTTCATGAATAAATCGGGATGATTTTCATATAAATTAAGCCAAGTCATTTTGCTTTGGAACGGACAAAAATAGCAACCTGACCTCTTTGACCAAGAATAATATGCAGGAAGTCCGACTCCGGCTTTTTCTAATATATCCATTACATCAGACTGTGCAATTCCGTTATCAACAAACGGATACTCTTCTTGAATATAGCTGTCTCCGTACTTTCCTTTTGCTGCTCGGAATGATTCGTCTGCACGAATTCCGATATATAAATGGATTATACCCTCGCCTTTTTCTTTGAACATATCGTAAACGTACTTTCTGAACGGCTTTGTTTTCATCTCAATCGTACACCATCTTTTAATTGGTGACGGAAAGTAATTATACATTGCCATCAAATATTCAAAGTTTTTATACGGTTTTATTCGTTTGATTTCTTTACCTAAAAACAACTCTATTTTGTTTAAGTAATCGTATGTTTCGGGTAATTCGCACTCTGTATCGCAGAAAATATATTCAATTTTTTCATGGATTTCCGGCATGTTTTCTTTTATATAAAAAGCAAGTGCTGTTGAGTCTTTGCCACCTGATAAACTTAAAATATGATATTCTTTATTTTCCATAATAACCTCCTAATAATTAACAACCCTGCGGAGTAATTGATTCTGCTCCGGCTTTGATAACTGCAAAAAACTATTCAAAAGTGAATGAACCCTCTCAGAAGATGCTGCTCTTCCGGCTGTCGATTCTATAATCGCAAATTTTAAAGCCAATTCTTTTATTTTTACTTTGTAATCTGCAACATCTTCGTCTGTCCAATCTTTAGGGACACGAGATTTATTAATAAATGTCGCAATGCGTTCAATCCAAAGACTGTCTCCGGCATCCATATTTGTTATGTTTGAATATAGTGTTTTCAATTCCTTTGCACCGATAAACTCTTCCACTTTTTCAAACCTCTCTGCAAGTTCTTGTCTGCTTTGTGATTTAAAAGCATTCAGAGTAAAGGTATAAATTTCTTTTACCATTTCATCTTTTGAATTATTTAATTCTGCAAGTGTTTCTTTTAATAATGCTGCGAATTCTTTGTCGCAGTCTTTAATTCGTCTTGCTTGAATAATTCTCGGAACGTCAATTGTTAAAAGATTAATCGGATCCTTTGCGTTTATAACGGCATTTCTAAGTTTAAGTGCTTTTGTAGAAAGCCTTTCGGTATAAAGAGTATATTTGTCTAATTTTCGTATAAAATCAACAAGTCCCTTTGTTATATCCAAAATGTTTGCAGTTTTATTTGGCAATACAAATATTGAAATATCTTCTAATACTGACGATTTTTCAAAGACAGCTTTGTATAATTCAAAGTTTTCAGGATAAAACATCATCTTATCAAACAGAAGTTGATTAATCTTTAATTGAAATTGATATTTTTCATATACAGCAAAACTATCTTTATTCTTTGATAAAATGCCCAATAATAAAACGTGAATAATAGATTTTGTAAGTCCGTAATTTAAGAATTTATCGTATATATTTGCCAAATTAACTCTGCCATCTTGCGATAATAATTCCTCAAACTCTTGTGTCAGAGGTTTAAAAGCAGAAGTTTCTGAAAGTAGCTCCTCCTGAATAAAATCCTCCATTGAATTTTGTTTAAGTTCTTCGCCATCAAGCAAATGTCTTGCGAGATTACGCACAGCCTTTGTAACTGTTGCAGGCATTTTTTCAAGTTTCAGATACTCAAGATTTAATTTAGACCGCTTTGGGAATTCTTGACAACACCACGATTCAATTGGATGTGTTTCTAAATATTCTGTTCCGAGATCCGTCAAAAAATATTCCTGTTTCTGCTGTGTAATTAAATTATTTGCAGTTGCAAACTTCTTTAAATCTTTAATTTGTGTGTTGGTTAAACCTAAAA
>JAFXYU010000242.1 GCA_017541565.1 bacterium
AAAAAAGATTTATCTGAAATTATCACAATCAAGCAAATGTTTGATGAATATTTAGAGTATTCAAAAATAAACAATAAACCTGATGTTTTCAGAGATAACAAACATAAGGTTGATGTGATGCAAGATTTTTTCGGTGTTGATACTACTATAAATAAAATTACACCTGCACTAATTGAGAAACTGAAAACATACATCATTGATAAACTAAAGCTGACAAAGGCAACTTTCAACAGATACTTTGCAAGTCTTAAAAAAGCATTTAACCTGCTTATTATTAATCACAAGTTGAATATGCTGAACCCCTGCAAACTTGTTTCAGGTTTTGTGGAAGATAACCAAATTATCAGATACTTAACTGAAGACGAGGAAAAACGTCTTATGAAAGAACTACCAAAATATTTGAAGCCAATAGTTATTTGTGCATTGACAACAGGGTTAAGAAAATCAAACATATTAAATCTGAAGTGGGAAAGTATAGACTTTGAATATAATTTTATTGAGATTCTGAAACAAGAAAATAAAGGTAAAAAAATCATCAAATTGCCGTTAAGCAAGAAATTCAGAAAAGAATTAGAAAAGATAGGTATCAAGAAAAGTGGTTATGTCTTCAACTCTCACAGAGGTGATAAACCATATTCAAACATTGATGAAGGTTTTAAACAAGCGTGTATTCGTGCAGGTATTGAAAACTTCAGATTCCATGACTTACGTCATACAGTAGGAACAAGACTTGTTGCAAACGGTGCTGACCTTCAGACTGTCAAACAGTATTTAGCACATAGTGACATAAAAACAACACAAAGATATTTACACCCTGTTGATGAAAATATGTTAAAAGCAATTGACATTTTAGATAGTTTTTAATTAAATAGTATTAAATCTTGTTCAAATAGTGCAGGTACACAAATATTACACAAAAGAAAATTTGAACAAGCTGAAAACCACCTGCCGATGTGATGGAATTGGTAGACGTGCCAGACTCAAAATCTGGTGTAGGCAACTACGTGCCGGTTCGACCCCGGCCATCGGCAAATAAAAAAGCGGCTTACACGGCCGCTTTTTTATTTTTGGTCAAGGGGCGAACCGGCTTTTATATTACAAATTTATTTCCCAAAACTTATATAACTCCATAAGGGATTTGCGGATGTGTCGAGCAGGCAGATATAGGTCACTCTTTGCTTCTTGCAATTTTTTGATTTCAAATCGCCGTAGCCGTAAACGACAAACGGAACAAATTTTTCTCCGACCTCTTGAGCGAAGATTTCTATATGTTCTTTTTTTACTGTTATGTGTACTTTTTCCCGTCCGCAGGAGTGAGCAAACTGTTTTGCCGCATAGTCGGAAAACTCGGTTGAAAAAGCCGGAAGTGTCAAAAACCAAATACAAAAAAATATAGAAAATTTTGTCATAAGCGTAATATTAAACGCAATTTGGAAAAAACTAAATTGAACATCTGTACTTGATTAAAAGATTAATCCTTTGGTCTATATTTATAAACCCAATGGTCGTTACCAACTTCCGCAAAATTTTATACCATAAAATAGGGAGAGTGATATGCAGATCGAAGTTAAGGCTGGAAAAAATTTGGCGAAAGCCGTTAACGGTATGACCGTTCCTGAACGTTCGCGTTCTTACAGACTTTGCGTTAAAGCAGATGCTTTAAGGTTTGCAAAAATGTATCAGGATGCTGTTCAGACTTATCTCGCGGCTATTATGCTCGACAGAAACGAAATAAAAGCGTATTCCGGCTTGGCTTCTGCTTATAAGTATCTGAAAGAATACAAAAAGGCAATTAACACTCTTTTAAAATTGATAAAAATTGACGATAAAAATGACGAATACTTCTTTGAACTCGGTGTATGTTATCTTTCTGACGGACAGCCTGCGGAGGCTATTCAGTATTTGGTAAAGGCTATCATTATCAACAGAGAAAATCTTGAGGCGCAAATCCAACTTGCGATTGCACATGAACTTGTTGAAGAAGAAGATTTATCTTTGATGATTTATAACAAACTTATTGAAACAAACCCTGACTTTTTAAAAGCATATTATAATAAAGCCGCAATGCTCATGGGTATGGGTGATTATATGGAGGCAAGCAGAACATTCTTTCAACTGATTAAGCGTAACCCTGACTATTACAAAGCATATTTGGGGATTGCAATGAGTTTTGATAAAATGGCAAAATACAAAGATGCCATAAGATACTATAAAAAATTTCTTGAACTCAAAAAATTCTCGGAAGATTCCGTTTTTGCAAGAAACAGAATTAACGAACTCAGAGAAGAACACTTTTCGAAAGAAAACAGATTTACTCTTGTTTAGTCATTTCGTTGTAGTTGTACATATACCTGTAAAACATTTTTTTATTACCCATTTGTTGGTAAGTATATGCGAGATTGTAGTGGATTTCCGGCAAATCTTTTTTGTACATCAACGCTTTATTGAAACTTGAGCGTGCTTTTTTATAATCACCCATCTTTATATATGTACATCCGAGATTGTAATAAATATAAGGATTATCGTATTTAATCTTTGCTGCTTTTTTATAGTTCTTTATCGCTAAATCAAACTGACCTTTGGTTGTGTAATAGTTTCCGAGGTTGTAATATGCTTTATAAAATTTCTTATCCTTTTCAATTGCTTTATTATACATAAAAACAGCATTATCAGGTTCTCCGTTATCTTCAATAACATTCCCCAAAAGCAGCCAGTCCTGCGCGGTTCTGTCTTTTTCGTTGATTTGAAGAATTAAGTCCATTGTTTTTTGCCGATTATTATCGCTATAGAATGCTGTCGCTTGTTTAGACAAAAGTCCTTCCGCAAAAGAAGGTTGCGATAAGATGAATAATAAAAATACGATAATTAATCTCTTCATACAAACATTATAGTATAAGTAGATTTTTTGTGGTAAAATTATTGAAAGTATTTTTCACTTATAGGAGAGTCAAAAATGGAAATGATACATTCTTTTGTGTCGGCGCATAATGTTATGATTTCGGCAGGAATCCTTATTCTTGCTTATATCTTTATTGCCGCTGAGAAAATTCCTAAAGTTACAATAGCGCTTTTGGGAGCGGGTATAACTATCTTGCTCGGACTTGTAAGCCAAGTAAAAATGAGCGGCGAAATGATTAACCCGCATTATTTTATAAACTTTGTTGATTTTAACGTAGTCTTTTTACTTGTTTCCATGATGATTATTGTTAATATTTCAACAAGAAGCGGTGTTTTTACATATATTGCGAATGAACTTTTGAAACACACAAAAGGTCATCCGATAAAAGTTCTTGTTGCTTTGGGTGTGTTTACGGCAGTTACCAGCGCATTTTTGGATAACGTAACAACAGTAATTCTTGTTCTTCCGATAACTTTTGAGATTGCAAGAAAATTGGATATTGACCCTTTGCCATTCCTGCTCACGGAAATATTTGCTTCTAATATTGGCGGAACGGCAACTTTAATCGGTGACCCTCCGAATATTATAATCGGAAGTGCCGCAGGTTTCACTTTTATGGACTTTATTTGGAATCTGACGGATATAGTAGCAATTATATTGATTGTGCTTTTGATACTTCTTTCTATAAAATTCCGTAAAGACCTACACGCAGACGAGGAAAAAATGAGAGAAGTTGCAAATATTGATAACTCCCAAACAATAACGGATAAAAATCTTATGATTCGTTCAATGCTTGTCTTGGGACTTGTAATCTTAGGATTTGTAACCCACGATATTACGCACATAGAAACATGTATTGCCGCAATGCTTGGTGCAAGCGTATTATTGCTTTTTGAAAAACCGAGTGACATATTGAGAGATGTCGAATGGAATACTATTTTCTTTTTCATCGGTTTATTCATAATCATAGGCGGTGTTGAAGCATCCGGTGGGATTAAACTTATGGCGGAATGGATACTTAAAGTGACCCAAGGGTCACAACATGCTGCCGCAATGCTCATACTTTGGGCATCAGGTATAATTTCGGGTATCATTGACAACATCCCGTATACAGCAACAATGGCACCAATGATTGCGGAAATTCAAAAGGTTATGGGCAGTCAATACGCATTCCCGCTTTGGTGGTGTTTGTCTTTAGGAGCATGCTTGGGCGGAAATCTCACAATAATAGGTGCGGCTGCAAACGTTATAGTTTCGGAAAATTCCGCAAAAGAAGGACATCCGATTTCGTTTATGAGATTTCTCAGATACGGAATTGTGGTTGTTGGAATTTCACTTTTGATTTGCACGGCATATATGAATATAAAATATTTGCATAGTTAAGGCAAAAAAATTTTTTTTCGGTTTTAGTATAGACATGAACATGTCTGTTAATATAATGAAAAATACCGGATATACAAAAACGCTTCCGAAAAAAATTTTTTATCTCAGGAGTGTGTGTACATCAACAACTCCTGCATTGCTTGATTATGTAATGTTTAAACCAAACTCAAAAAGATTGGCGGCAAATATTGTTTTAAAAAAAACCGACAAAATCTTCAGACCCGATTATGACGGAAAATCACTCGTTGTGGAGTATGTTGCGGCGTACAGACCTGACAAAGGTGACGGAACTTCTTTGATTAATTTTGCCAAAAATTTCAGCAAAAAGAACGGATGTAACGGGTATATTGTACTTGATGCAGATCCTTCCTTTACTCCGAACAGAGTGCCTCATATTTTTTACAGAAAACAGGGATTTACCACTCTTAATGAAAAAACAGATAAAAAAATGGATAAATTTATAAAAGAAAATAAAACCGCAACACACAGGGATTTTCTCAGTATGCTTATGTACTACCCTGCTCCGGATAAGAATATCGGGCGTAAAGGTTTTCTCGGAATCTATGATGACTTGGTGAATATTATTAAATACTTCCGAATTTAACCAGATTTTGTTTTCTCATTCTGATATTTTCCGGTGTAACTTCAACGAGTTCATCATCACCGATGTATTCAAGACATTCTTCAAGAGTGAGTTCTTTATGTCCTTGCAAAGTTACCATAACATCAGCGGTAGAACTTCTCATATTGGTTAACTTCTTTGTCTTGCATATATTTACAACAATATCCTGAGCCTTGTTTCCTTCGCCGATTATCATACCGCGATATACTTTCGTATGCGGAGTAACGAAGAACACGCCTCTGTCTTCAAACTGTGCAAGAGCATAAGGGATTGCTTCACCCTGTTCATGTGCCAAAATTGAACCGCTGCGCTGCTTAGGAATATCGCCCGCGAATGGCTTATACTCGTCAAATGTATGATACATAATACCTTCACCGCGTGTCATACGGATAAATTCGCTTCTGAATCCGATAAGACCGCGAGCGGGGATAGAAAATTTCATATTTGTTCTTCCGTTTGCGCTCTGCATAGAAAGCATTGTTGCTTTTCTTCCGGAAAGTCTGTCTATTGCGGAACCTGCGTATTCTTCAGGAACATCAACAAGTAAATCCTCAAACGGTTCATACTGTTCTCCGTTTATGGTTTTATAAATAACTTCAGGCTTTGATACTTGAAATTCATAACCTTCTCTGCGCATTGTTTCAATCAGAATGCCCAAATGGAGTTCACCCCTACCAGAAACCTTAAAACAATCCGTTGAATCAGTATCTTCTACTCTCAAACTTACGTTCTTTTCAAGTTCATCATAAAGTCTTTTTCTGAGTTGTCTTGATGTAACAAATTTACCTTCCTGACCTGCAAAAGGACTGTCATTAACAGAAAAATTCATTTGTAATGTCGGTTCATCGACTTTTATAAGCGGAAGCGGATTAATTTCCGACGGGTCGCAGAGAGTTTCGCCAATATGAATATCAGAGAATCCTGCAATACCTACTATGTCACCTGCTTCAGCAGATTCAATTTCCACTCTGCCAAGGTCTTTAAACCCAAACAGTTTTGTAATTTTCCCTTTGCTGACTTCTCCGTCTGCATTAACCCAGGCGACCTGTTCCTGAGAATGGACAACACCGTTTGCAATTCTTCCGATAACAATTCTTCCGACGTATTCATTGTAGTCAAGCGTTGTTGCTCTGAATTGAAACGGTTTTGCTGCATCTCCGTCAGGCTCCTGAATATTTGCCAAAATGCAATCCAAAAGCGGAGTAACATCTTTTCTTTCGTCATTAAGATTTTTGATTGCAAACCCGTTTAAACTGCTTGCATAGATATACGGAAAATCTATCAGGTCTTCTCTGTCCGTGAGTTCCGTAAACAAGTCAAAAACCTTGTCCAAAGTTCCGTCAGGATCTGCTGCAGGTTTATCAATTTTGTTTATAACAACAATGATTTTTATTCCAAGTTCGAGCGCCTTAGAAAGAACAAATCTTGTTTGCGGCATAGGACCTTCTGCTGCA
>JAFXYU010000243.1 GCA_017541565.1 bacterium
TCTTATGACTTTGGATTTAAGAAAAACAGGTAAAACTGGAAAAGATATGGCTAATGTCCTTGAAAGAGTAGGAATTACGGCCAACAAAAACACTGTTCCGAATGATCCTCAAAGTCCGTTTGTAACAAGCGGTATTCGTTTGGGTGCTGCAGCAATGACAACACGAGGTTTTAAAGAAGAGGATATGAAAGAAGTTGCAAGAATTATTGCCGAGGCAATCAAGAACTCAGAAAATGAGTCGGTTCTTGAAAAACTCAGGGCAGACTCGCTTAAACTTTGCGATAAGTACCCTCTGTACTAGAGATTGTTGTTATAAACGGGGGCTTTTGCATTTGCAAAAGCCCCCGTTTACATTGTTAAGATGGCTATTGACAGAATCGGAAACATAATATATATTGTAAAGAGTACAATTGATTAGGGGAAAATATTTTGGCTAACTTAGTGAATCTTATTCTGAACATTCTCGTCAAACGCAATAATATGTGTTTGGTGCGTGTGCGCGTGGAATGCTAAGATTTACACCTTAATTGAAAATCCAATCATAAAGAAAAGATGAGCCTGTAAAACCTTAGCAAGTTGGAATTACAGGTTATTTATTGTCAGGGACAAGGAGGCAAATTTTAATGAGAATAAACCCGATTAGCATATATAATAACAGTATTTTGCCTGCAAAAAGACAAAATAAACCGAGTATGAATACCGCTTTTTCAACAAATAATGTTGCAGCTGCATCTAATGTAGGTTTCTGTGGGGCAAAAAATGCTTCATTAGAACTTGTACAAAAGATACCTCTTTGTGACAGATTAGCATCATTTTTTGAAACATTCAGACTTGGTGATTTGATAATTGTGGGAAAAGATATTGCAGAGGCAAAAAAATCATTATACGATAATACTAATTTGATTAAAAATGTAATTAAACGTGCCTTTTATATTCCTGATGAAAGTTTGGAAGGAAATGTTGCATTCTTCAAGATGCTTAATAAAGATGAGTTATATACAGAAGTACTAAATTTGAACAAAAAAGATATTATGCTTCTGACGGATAATAAAACGTATCCTCTAAAACCCAATGAAAGTTTTTATGTTGTTGAAGGAGATTGTCTGCTGGTTGAAGGAAATCCGCTCAAGATTAAAAATAAACCGAAAACAGATTTGAGCAATTACAGAAAGAATTTTGCAAAAGCATTTGATTTTTCAAAGGCTGCAGGTGAAGAAATTGAAAAGATTAACAAAAAGACTATTTCTCAACTGTCTAAGGAGGTAAAAAAGACGCCTTCAAAGGTAACATTCAAGGATGTAGGCGGTCAGGATGCTCTTATTGATGAACTCAAAAAAAGCATTATTTACCCGCTCAGATATCCTGAAGGGTACGAAAATATTGATGTAAACCACGGGTTTATTCTTTACGGTCCTCCCGGAACAGGTAAGACGCATATTGCAAGGGCATTAGCAAATGAAGCGGATGCACATTTTATAAGCCTAAACGGTTTGGAATTGGAGTCAAAATGGGTCGGTGAATCTGAAGAAAACTGGAGAAAACTCTTTGACGAAGCAAAAACAAAACAACCGAGCATTGTTTTTATTGATGAATTTGATGCGGTTGCGACAAACAGAAGCGGTAAAGATGCTTATGGTGACAAGGTCGTAAACCAAATTCTGACGCTTATGACCGATTTGGATAATAATGCGGACAATGTTTTTGTAATTGGTGCAACAAATAATTTCAAAGCATTAGACGGAGCAATTGTCCGTTCGGGCAGATTCAGCAAACACATGGAGGTTAAACTTCCGGATTTGGACGGAGTCGGGAAAATTTTTGAAATTCATTCCGAAAACAAGCCGACTGACCAAAATGTTGCTAAAGAGGCTTTAATAAAACGTTTGCACGAAATCGGCGCAAGCGGTGCAGATATAAAATATATCATAAACGAGGCGCATTCAAACGGATATCAGAGGGCGGGAATTTTTGAAAAAATGGAGAATAAAACCCTCAAAACTTCTGATATCAAGGATTTCAAAATCATGCAGGAAGATTTTGATAAGGCAATAAAAGATTTTCTTGAATCTAAAGATGCTCACAGAAAACCGATTGGATTTACGAAGTAAACTATAATGCCGGAAATTGTTTTATTTTCGGCATTTTAATTTGATTCCCAGACGTATCAATTTATTTACTAATCCTTGCGGAAGTTTTGCGGTAAGACTTGCGCAGAATGAGTCTGCTCCGACAGTGTATGATAATCTTGGTTTGTTTGAGGTGTCCGCTTTTAATATTGTATCTACAACCTTTTCAACGCTAAGTCCGTCTTTTTCGTTGCTTAGAGCATTTGCAACGAGGTATTTCATTTCTTTTTGAAAATCTCCGTATTTTTCAAAATATTTGGAATTTTCATCAACAGACTTGCTCCAAAGCGGTGTCGCGATTACTCCCGGTTTTATTGATACGACCTCAATATTGTGTTTTGTTTCCAAAAGCATAGAGTTAAACAGCATATCTAAAGTTCTTTTTGAAGCACAGTATGGTGCTACAAACGGGAAAACACCGAAACTTGCCATGGAACTTATGTTTATAATTCTGCCTCCGTCGAGTTTTTCCAGAAGCCTTTGAGTTAATTCCAAATGCCCGAATACGTTTACGTCAAACTGTCTTCTCAGTTCGGAAATTTCTATTTTTTCGATAGGACCGGCAACAACACATCCGGCAATGTTAATCAAACGATCAATTTTTTCTGTTTTCGATAAGATATAATCTGCCGCAGTTTTAATTGTTTCAGGTTTAGCGTAATCGACATAAAACGGGCAAATATTGGGTGAAACAGATTCCAATTCCGCTTTATGCGTTTCATTTCTGTATCCGGCAAAAACAACAGACTCAGGCGCAATTCTTTCTAAAAGAGCACGCCCGATTCCGGATGTTGAACCGGTTATAACGTAAGTTTTACTCATTTTATCCGTAAACCTCTAACTTTGTTCAACCGGACGCATAATAAGCACCGTTGAAAGATTAACTTCAAGAAACTTGTAGTGTTCAACAGGTCTTTGCGGAGTTAATTTTGATTCAATATCACAATCCGTAACGGCAAGAAATTGCTTGTTTGTGTTAAGGATTTCCGTCAGAAGCCTGTTCTTTTTGCCCACTTTGGGCATATAAACAGTACCTCTGATTACATATTCTTTTGTTTCTATATAAACCCGTTCACTCCATACGTCGGTCGGTATTTTATTGTCATAATTTTCCATATTTTATCTTTCTTTTTATTGCATGTAGGACTGGAACAACGGTAAGTAAAGAGCAAGTGCCATAACCAAAACGATGCTTCCTATAACCAAAAGCATTATAGGTTCAATCATTTTGGTTATTGTATCAATAATACCGTCGAGAGTTTTGTCTAAAAAGTTAACTGCTTTTTCTAACATATCACCCAAACGACCGGATTGCTCACCGGTTGCCACCATAAATAAAAGCATTTTGGGCATAACTTTTGTCGATTTAAGTGCTTGTGATACTTGCAAACCTTGTTGTACCTTTACTATAGCACCGCCAATTTTTGTCCTTAATACCGAGTTTGTCAGAGTAATAACTGCGAGGTGCAAGCAGTCGACAATCGGAATACCTGCATCATAAGAAACGCTTAAAACAGACATAAAGTTCGAATAATTTGAATACATTATAAGGTTGTTTATAAGCGGAATTTTAAGTACGAACTTGTCTAAAAGTTCTCTTGCCGGTTTCCAGTTCAAAACCATATATACAAAAGCAATGAATGCGACAATGAAAATAGGAATAGTATACCAATAAGTTTTTAAGTAATCTCCTGCGTTTATCATCATGCTCGTTATCCAAGGCAACGCTTTTTCCTGCTGCTCAAACATATCTTTAAAAGCAGGGAAAACAAATGTCAGCATAACTATTGTTATACAAAAGGCAAGTACTACAACAAAAGTCGGGTACATAAGTGTACCTATAACTTTGCTTTTTGTATTAGCCTGTTTTGTCAGCAAATCTTTGATACGACCGAGAGTCTTTTCAAGTTCACCGGCTTCTTCACCTGCCTTAACAAGACCGATAAAGATATAACCGAATACCGCAGGATATCTTGCAAGAGTATCGGCAAAGGTCGAACCTCCCATAATTTGCGTTTTAAGTATTCTTGAAAGGTTCCTTATTTTCTTTTTTGCCGCTTCTTGTTCCATAAACATTAATGATTCAACGGCAGGAATACCTGATGTTAACAAAATTTGAAGAGTAGATATGAAATCTATTTTTTCGTTTAGCGAAAGAGCAGAGATTTTGTTTGATTTTTTTGTATTTGTTTCATTGTATTCAAGAATTTTTGTAGGAACAAGCCCCATTTTTCTTATGATTTCTCTTGCATCTTTAAGGTTGGAAGCCGTAACTTCACCCTTAATAATTTCTTTTCCTGATTTTAATGCTTGATAACTGTATATTGGCATATCTTACCTCTTTTTTCTGTTTCCCCCCTCTCCTTGAGGAGAAGGCTGGGGTGAGTTGTCAATGGTTGACTCACCCTGAATTTATCCCTAGTCACTCGCGTAACCAAGTACTCTTATAAATTCATCCGTTGTCGTAAGCCCGTTTATTATGTGCTCAAGACAAGATGTTTTCAATGTTGTCATTCCTGCCGCAACTGCGGTTTCTTCGATTTCAATGTCGTGTGCGCCCTGCGCGATTAATTTCTTTATTTCACGGGTTATAGGCATAATTTCATAAATACCCATACGTCCCGAGTATCCCAGATATCCGCAATCTTTGCATCCTTTCTTTCTGTATAGTTTTGTTTTCATAAGATGCTGTTGAATTTCCGGATTTGTGGAAATGTGTTTTGTTTCTTCTTCTGTCGGGAAGTATCCTTCTTTGCATTTGTCGCATAATTTTCTTACAAGACGTTGTGCAATTACTCCTGTCAGAGTTGATGAAACCAAGTAGTCCTTTGCGCCCATTTCAATCAAACGTGTAACTGTTGCTGCTGCAGAGTTTGTGTGAACGGTACTCAGTACAAGGTGACCTGTAAGTGCTGCTGATATTGCAACTTCCAACGTTTCAAAGTCACGGATTTCACCTATCAGAATAATATCAGGGTCTTGTCTTAATATTGCTCTCATACATGAAGCAAAAGTAATATCCGCTTTTGGATTAACTTGAGATTGGTTAATACCTTCAAGTTTAATTTCTATCGGGTCTTCAATTGTTGTTATGTTTACATCTTCTTTATTTAAAGCCTTTAAGATTGTGTAAAGAGTGGTCGTTTTACCGGAACCGGTAGGACCGGATGTGAGAATAATCCCGTTCGGACACTGAACCATATCATGAATTTTTTGGATATCTTCTTCGGAGGCTCCCTGAATTACAAGTTTATTGCCTGATGATTTCAGACTGACCGCCGGTGCTAGAATACGAATAACAACTTTCTCTTTTCCTGATACGGGAAGTGTGTTTATACGAAAGTCATACATTCTGTCATTGTATTTTATTGAAAAAGTACCGTCTTGCGGGCGTCTGTGTTCTGCAATATTCATTCTTGCAAGAACCTTAAAACGTGTTATAACCGCTTGTTCAATACTTCCGGGAATTTCCAAAACTTTTTTCAGCATGCCGTCGAAACGAACACGGACGACATAATATCCAAGTCGGGGTTCAATATGAATATCTGAAGCCTTTGCATCAATAGCATCGGTGATAATTTTATATACAAACTTTGCAACATTTCCGCTGGCATCCTGAAGTTCTTTTTCAACTTGAGTCCAGAGAGATTCTTCGCTGTTGAACTGTGCCGTTTCTTCTTCAATACTTTGAATGATACGTTCGGTTTCTTTTGCAGTCTGCTCCGATTTTTTAATGATAAAATACTCTTTTAAATAGTTTTCATATTCAAAAGACGGTATGCAATAAACGTTTAGTGATCTGCCGGTAGAAAGTGAAATTTCTCTGATGGTGTATTTGTCATCAGGATTTACCATTGCAACGGCAAGTTTTTCACCTTCCATAGACATAATGACGGTTTTTTTCTTTTCGATAAAATCGTCCGGAAGCATTTTGAGTACTGTTTTATCAACTTTTATATCTTTTTTCAGGATGATTTCCCGTCCGAATTTCTTTTTAAGATAAGATAAAATTCTTTCAGGAGAAAGGTATCCCTTCTGTAAGAAAATTGTGTCCAACGGCAATCCTTGTGAGGAAGACTCAGCAATACATTCCTCCAATTGGCCTTTTGTAAGCCATCCGATTCCCACAAGCATTTCTTCCGCGCTCATCTCATTGGAATTATTTTGTTCAATTGCCGGTTCGGCAGTTTCATTGGTACTCCGAGTTACTTCTATCGGCTCTTGTTTATATATATTCGCAATGTAATTGTATACTTCAATGAAATCATTATTTGTGACGGGTATAAATTGTGTTGTTACTCCGGGTATTTTTTCGCTGACAATATTGGCAACTTCGTCTTTGTTTGTCACGGAGTTTTTGTCGAGTATAACGTAAAATGTTCTTTCTTTTTTATCTACTGGAATAAAACCTGATGATTTCATCAGGTTTAATTCAAATTTATCAACGTATAATATTCGTATACTGTTTTTTAGTTTTTCCAGTTGATTAGACATAATTGTTATAATCTGTCAGCAATAGACCCCTCGCCATCATTGATAATTTTAGGAGTAATCATAATTACCAATTCAGCCTTTGATTTTTGTGTGGAAGTAGATCTGAATGCTGCACCGATTAACGGTAAATCACCTAGAACAGGGATTTTATGAACGATTTTTGAATCTTCTTCCTGTATCATACCGCCGATAACGAGCGTTTCGCCATCTTTAATTCTTACGTTTTTGATGTCAAGATTTCTTCTGCTGAGAAGTGTTGCCTGAAGTTCGCTTGCACCCGTTTCTCCGGTTGCATATATTCTTCCGGCTTCAGTTGCGTATTGAGGTTTAACGTTAACTGTTACATATCCTTCCGGAGAGATAAACGGTGTTAAAGCAATTTTTATACCTTTATCTTCACCGATTGTATATGTTCTTTGAACAGCACCGACTGCACCTACACCTGCGCCCGTAGAAGATAAGAACTCAGAGGTTACTTTTTCTACATAATCTTGAGTTAAATCAATTGTAGATTCTTGACCGTTTGTTATAATCAACTTCGGATTAGCAAGTACTCTTGCTTTGCCGTTTTCAATCAAATAGTTCATCTGGTATGTTACATGGACATTCGGAATAACACTCCATACCTGTCTGGATACCTGTTGAGGCAAATTCATACCGGTTATACGTCCGTCAGTATATACGGGATATGGTTCCCCGGGATGATAAACGCCATCGCTATCAGTTCTTCCGCCATCCCATGAATACTCTGTATGATTCAACCAGTTGCCGCCATAAGGTCTTCCGGCAGAAGATTTCTGTCCGTCAAATGTTGCATACCAGTGTTTGCTTGTGACACTCCAAATGTTTTCAAACTCTTTTGAACCCTGTTCGTTTAATTCAACAATTGACAGTTCAAGGTATGCTTGAGGTTGTTTAATATCGTTATCTCTAATAAATTTTTCTACCATTCTTTGTTGCGCTTCAGAACCGCCCATCAAAGTAATTGTTCCTCTTTGTGTAAAATATGAAACAGCAAGGTTTTGAACGCTAAACGGAGCGGATGACCCGTTTTCAACGTTTTGTTTGAGCGTACAAGCAACAACACCTTCACCAAGTTTAATAGTTCCTCCGTTATCGCCGCCGCCTTCACCGATATCAGCAGCACCACCCGTAACTATACCTGCGGCACTACCTGTGCTTACCCCGGGTTCAGCAGGAATATTTGCACTTCCGCCGTCACCGGAACTTCCTGACTCAACGTCTCCTCTTGAAGGAA
>JAFXYU010000026.1 GCA_017541565.1 bacterium
CAAAAATTCCCGTCTTTGAAATCCTGCCTAATAAAAATACTTTATATATATAAGAGATGGCGAGGATGGAAATGTAATTTAATAAGATGGAGATTTTGAATGAGTCAAAGCACGCTTTGTGTTTCCGTTCCGGAAGAATTGAAAAGTTTTTGTAAGAATAACAAAACAAAACCTATTCCGATTTATTATCCTTCAGAACAAAATTTTGGAATTAAAATTGTCAGGAAAAAGAACGGCGAAGTTGATTATACCGCGCATTATTCCGACACGGGTGAACTGATTAAAAAGAGTTATTATGACGGAACTTCAATCACCCGCATAACCTATTTTCGAAATAACATACCTTTCTGCACAGAGGATTTTAAATCGGAACGAATATTGCGAAAAACATATTTTAATACTGATGAAAAAATCAAATCCGAAATTTTGTATAAATATTTCAAAGATAATATTGTTTCGATACAGAAATTTCAGTCAAAAAATAAATATGAAGTTATATACGGCTACGATGAACTTGACAGAATTAACAGCAGAATATTGAAAATCAACGACATAACGGTAAACGAGCAAAAATACAGTTTTGATATACTTGACAGATTGATAGAATATTCCGATTATAACCAACGCGTAAAAGTTCTTCAAATTAGTCCTGCGAATCAGTTGATATATTACAAAATAACTGATAAAATAGGAAATGAGATTTCCGTTATTAACAACTTTAACGCTTATGGATACAAATGTACGGAAATGAGTTTAAACGGGCACAAAATCTCTATTACAGACAGAAATTATGTGGATAACATTATGCTCAAAAAGCCTTATGCATCAGAAGACGATTTGGATTTAATAATAGCAAACCTTTTAAATAACAACGAAAACTGCCGTACAACAAAGCGTTCGGGTGTTGTTGATATTACAAATCAACTCATTCAAGATAATATTAAAATAAGAGTATTACCGATTTCCATTCGGAAAAGAGTCCTGTATAACATGTCCCTAAACGCATCCTAGCATTTTACAAAGTCACAATATTATTGTATAATTATCCTGTTAAGAATTTATTATCAGGAGGCTTTTATGAAAGAAGAATTTACAACTAATGCTAGACGCTGGTACGATAAAGATCCGGTTTTATCTTCCGCAATGAAAACTCTTGAAGAATCTGATGACGAAACACAGATTAAGGTTGCTATTAACCTTATTAAAATCATTACGGAACACCACCTTTCAAGCACAGAATATGAATCTGTTGAAGATATCGTTTCCGCAACGGAGGATGTTCTTGATGATTCAAAACACGGCAGATGGTATGACCTTGACGGAACTCTGCGCACTGCAATCAGCCTGCTTCAGAATTGTCCCGAATCAACAAGACATGTTATTGCAAAAGAAATGGCAAAAAATATCGTAGAAGTAATCAAAAAAGAAGATCAAGACGATGTCGATGATGTCGAAATAGAAGTTCCGGAAGAATAAATTAAAAAAAATGGCGGCGGAAATCAAAATTTCCGCCGCCGTTTTTTTTATTCAGAACAATTTTCTTCTTTTAAAAATCTTACAATATAAGAACTTATAACCGGAAGCAAACTAATTACAACAAGTACGTTTATAATACCGAATTTTTGGGCAATCGTACCGAGAACAGAAACACAAAGTGCGACTATTCCCCAGCAGAATCCGTTGATAAATCCCGCAACAATACTTTTATATTCAGGCAGTGTCTTTTGCGCCCAGACCATAACAACAGGTTGAGCGAGCATTGTCGTGAATCCCATCAGAAAATATATAAATGTGGAAAAAACAGGATGTGTTTTATAAGAAAGCGCAAACAAAATCATCATCGGGAATGTTGCCAACAGCGATATATAAATCACCGTTTTTGAACCGAAGATTTTTTCTAGCCTCGGACTTATAAGAGAACCTATTGCTCCGGCGAAAACAAACAGAAACAGGGCAAAGCCTATATAAAACGGCTGATATCCCATATCCTTCCACAAAAACGGTAGAAGTATACAAGTGCTGTTTGTAATAAGTGACTTCATCATTGATACAACCATGAGAAAATTCATCTGAGAATTTGTAAAAATTTCCCTAAAAGATTTAAAAAATTCCTTATGATGAGGAATTGTACCTTCAGCAGAAAGTTTAGGAATACATTTGAACATAGCGGCTGCGAGCAAAAGTCCCCAAATTGAAGTATGAGAAATCATACCTAGCCCCAAAACCTGAGTAATCAAGGCAGCCAAGAGCGGACCGAATGCGAATCCTAACGATCCAAGGCTCATAAAAATTCCCATATTGTCCGAGCAATCTTTGTCTGAAGAAAAATAATTTACGAACCCGATTGATTGAGGATGAAAAAAACTGTTACCCAAACTTCCGAGTATCATAAAAATTAACAATACATAAACATTGGGTGCATTTGGTGTAAGCGGAATAAATATTGAACCTAATATCAATCCCCAGAATATAAAGAAACGTTTTAAAATATTATCCGCAAAAAAACCAAATATGGGCTGCAAAAGGGAAGAACATATATGAGAAATACTTATTATGACAGTAGCCAATGCCATAGAAAAACCCAGTTTTGATGCAATGAAAGGCATAATCGGATTTAAAAATCCGCTGTATATGTCACATACAAGATGCGCCAGACATAACCAAACAATTGCTTTCTTTGTTGTTTCTCCCGCAGTATTCATAAGAACATTATATTACTTAAACATTATGCGACAATATTTCACTGTATCTTAGGACTATTGCAAAAAAACAGGTTATGCATTATAATACATGTGGTGGGTTGTTTTTAACCCATGATTTTGATTTAATCTCATATATTATTTTAGAATTGGTAGGATATTTAATTATTAGATGTTTTATTTGATTAAGAGGCTTTTATTATGTATGTAAACAAGTGCATTAAGTGTGGTGCTGAATTTGAAACTAAAAACCCCAAGAGAGTGATTTGCCCTGATTGCTTATACGCAGACAAGGGAAATGAAACTCCTGAAGAAAAACCTATGCAAAGTTATAGTTCATATTCCGCAGAACCCCGTCAACAGAGAAATTATGACCGACAAGACGGATATCGTCAAGAGGGATACCAAAGACGCGAAGGCGGATACCAAAGACGTGATGACGGAG
>JAFXYU010000244.1 GCA_017541565.1 bacterium
CAGTTGCCGTTCATACTGTAGATAAAATTTGTTCATCATCTGATAAAACTGTATGCATCAGCGGTTCGGGAACAATAGGTATTTTAATCGGACTTATCGCAAAAACAAAAGGTGCAAATGTTTCTTTTATATTGAGAAACAGAAATAAAGCAGATTTTCTAAAAACTCTCGGTTTTAGTGATTTTATTTTTGATAAAGAAGAAAAGAAAACTTTTGATACTGTTATAGAGTGCGTCGGGTCAAATTCTTCGCTTATTAATTGTATTGAGTATGTAAAATCAAAAGGACAGGTTATTGTAGTCGGAAATCCCGGTGGAGATATGAATTTAGAGAAAAAATTGTACTGGAAGATTTTACGCTCCGAAATCTCAATTAACGGAGTATGGAACTCCGAATACAAAAATTCCAAAGTTGATGACTGGGATAAAGCGATTGATTTCCTGTATAAAAACAATGAAACAGTATCAAAACTCATCACAAACAAATATAGGCTTGAAGACGGTATTAAAGCCTTTGATGATATGGTTAACTCAGATAAACTAAGCATAAAAGGAGTATTTATAAATGAAAAATAAAATATCCGCCTCACTTATGTGCGCAGACCCGTTTGAATTAAAAAATACGCTCAAATGTCTGGAAGATAACGATGTAGACTACCTCCATATAGATATAATGGACGGCAAGTTTGTTCCTAACCTCGGAATCGGAAGTGATTACATAAATGCTTTAAAAAAACATACTTCTATTCCTTTGGATTACCATATTATGGTAAAAGATCCCGATTCAATTATCAGTTTGCTTGACCTTAGACCTCAGGACTTAGTTTCTGTTCACTATGAAAGTTCCTACCAAATTCAAAGAACACTGGAAAACATCCGTAGAAAAGGAACGAATAACGTTATGATAGCAATAAATCCGGCAACACCTTTATGTGTTTTGGAAGAATTAATTTATTATATAGACGGTATTAATCTGCTTATGGTAAACCCCGGTTTTGCAGGGCAAAAAATGGTTGAAAACTGCGTTAAAAAAGCAGAAAAAGTTGCAAGGTTTATTAAAAAATTTAAAAGAGATGATATAATTTTTGAAGTAGACGGAAACATAAGTTTTGAACACGCAAAAATGCTGAATAATATCGGGGCAAATACTTTTGTTGCAGGGACATCAAGCATATTTTGCAATGGTGATATGGATAAAGCAATAAAAGATTTGAGAAAAAATATTTTATAAGGGTTATTACACAAATAAAATCATGAAAACTTACGCAATAATACTAGCATCAGGAACAGGGAACAGATTTGGCGGGGATTTGCCCAAGCAATTCACGGAAATTGCGGGTAAAACAATTTTGGAGCGCTCAATTGAAGTTTTTGAGGGAGTAAATGGAGTAAATGGGATTGATTCAATTATTCTTGTTATAACTCCTGAGTACAAAGAACTTGCAGAAGAAATTGTCAAAAAAAACAATTACAAAAAGGTTTCCAAAATAATTGAGGGTGGTAAATTAAGAAAAGACAGTTCATATAACGGTGTATTTTCCATCGAAGAAAATGAAGCAAATATACTTATTCACGATTGCGCAAGGCCTTTTATTTCCGCTGACGTTATCAAAAATTGCATAAAAGCACTTGAAACACATAATGCTGTCGGAGTTGCAATCCCTTCAACAGATACGATTATTGAGGTAAATAACGAAATAATCAAAAATATTCCGCCGCGCGACACATTGATGAGAGTTCAAACTCCGCAATGCTTTAAACTCTCTCTTATAAAAAAGGCACACGAACTTTCCAAAAACGACACTGACTTTACCGATGATTGCGGATTAGTTCTTAAACACAACCTTGCAGATATTTTTGTAGTCAAAGGAAACCGAGAAAATATTAAAATAACTTATCCCGAAGACATTATACTGGCAAACATTTACGCGAAAGGAAGCCTGTAATGTCTAAAATAAGCATAATAATACCTATATATAACGTTGAAAAATATTTAAGCCAATGTCTTGAAAGTGCAGTTAATCAAACCTTCAAAGATATTGAAATAATCTGCATAAACGACTGCTCTACCGATAGTTCGCTACAAATACTTGAAGAATTCGCATCAAAAGACAGCAGAATAAAAATAATCAATAATCCCCAAAATGTTGGCTGGTCAACTTCCGAAAGGAAAGGTCTTGCTGCTGCCGGCGGGAAATACATAATGTTTATTGATTCAGATGACTGGCTTGAACCAAATGCCTGCGAAACAGCATACAATCAAATAGAAAAAACTAAAGATGATTTGGTGTATTTTGGCTTTAAATTTTATTATGAAACAGACGATAACTATAAGATTGATGAAACAAGATTAAAACCGTTTAAAACTAAATTTAAAGAAGGCGAATCGTTCAGTTACAAGGATTTGAATGCACCATTTATGCACTACGGAGAAATCTGGTACAAAATATATTCTCATGATTTTCTAAAAAAGAATAATATAACAATGCCTTACGGACTTTGGTTTGCAGGAGACCTGCCTTTTAACGCAAAAATTATTACTCATGCAAACACAATATCATATATAAATACCCCTCTTTATAACTACCGTATGCGCAGCGATAAATCAAATTCTATTTATAATACAATGAATTACAAAAACTTGATAAAAGACAGAAAATTGGCATATGAGATAGTGAACACCAAAAATGACGACTATTTTATGAAGTGGTATCTTGTTGCTCATATCAATTCATACATTGGATATTTTGACAAATGGACACAGATTAATCCGAAAATACATAATGATTTCTACAGACTGATTCATAACGATTTTAAAATGCTTCAGAAAAAACATAATATAGAAGAAATCAAAGAATACATTAAATATGAAAAATTTCTGAATTTTGCAAATATTGATATCTCGCAAATTATATTAAAAGAAATTATTGCAAATACTTTTTCCGTGAAAAATGACAAAGACGGTGTACACAAAACTATAACAATTTTAGGTTTGAGAATAAAGATTAAAAAACATCAGTCTTAATCGGGTTTTTGAATTTTGTAATACTGCCTTGGAACAAGAGTTTGACTGAGCCAACAGGACCGTTTCTGTGTTTTGCAATTATTATTTCCGCTTCGCCCTTGTTTGCCGCCTTTTCTGCCTGATCTTCTTCATCATTTGCGTTTTTATAATATTCGTCACGATAAATAAACATTACAATATCCGCATCCTGTTCGATGGAACCCGATTCACGAAGATCGGAAAGCATAGGACGTTTATCCGTTCTGCTTTCTACCGCACGGGATAATTGTGAAAGCGCAATAATCGGGATATTAAGTTCCTTCGCCAGAATTTTCAACCCTCTTGATATACCTGAAATCTGCTGCATACGGTCTTCTCTGCCCGTACCTTCTATTAATTGCAAATAGTCGATTACGATTAAACCTAAATCCTTTTCCGCCATTGCTAATCTGCGGCATTTTGCTCTCAAATCCGTAATCGTACATCCAGCAGTATCATCAATATAGATTTTTGCCTCGGAAAGACTGTTCATGGCATTCACCATTTTTTCCCAATCTTTTGCTTGCATATTACCCGTTTTAATCCGATGCGTATCAACTTCCGCTTCTGAACACATAAGACGTTGTGCAAGTTGATCTTTCGACATTTCAAGTGAGAATATTGCAACCGGAACGCCTGCTCTTAGGGCAACATTTTGTGCAATATTCAATGCCAATGCAGTTTTACCCATTGCAGGACGTGCCGCAATAATAATTAAATCCGATTTCTGAAATCCGTTTGTATATTCATCCAAATCATAAAATCCGGAAGGCACTCCGGTCAACTTATCCTTGTTATTTGCGCGTTCCTCAATTTTTCCATAAACCTCAAATACAATATCCTTTATTGAAATAAGAGATTTTGATGCTTTTTGGGAACTGATATCAAAAATGAGTTTTTCTGCCTGTTCAAGAGATTCTTCTATCGGATTAAGGTCATATCCGGAAGAAACAATTTCAGAACCAGCATTAATAAGAGAGCGCTTGATTGCCTTTTCCTGAACAATTTTTGCATAATATTCTACGTTTGCCGTCGTAATTGTGTTATAACTCAAATCATTGATAAAGGCACGTCCGCCTACAAGTTCAAGTTTCTGATTTACATTCAAAACGTCCGAAACGGACACAATATCAATCTTGTCCTCGCTATTATAGAGTTGAAGCATTGCTTCATAAACATATCTGTGTGCAGGTTTATAAAATGATTCCGGATGAATATTCTCAACTATTCTGTTCATACAACTCGGATTTACAAGAATTGCGCCCAAAATTGCTTCTTCGGCATCAATATTCTGCGGCATCAACTGCGACAACTCTTCCGGCTTCGGCTGTTTTTTCTTTGTATATGACGATGTCATTTGCTATCTCCTATAAATTATAGGTTAACAATAACGTTCTCTATATTCAATACAATGTAACAATTATATAAGGTAAATTTTTGTAAATTTTAGACATTTCTCAGATGTTCTATTTTAATTTCCGGTTTTAGCAAGACCGAAACCGCATCTATTCTATACTTCTTATACTGCGGATTGTCTTTCAGGTACATAAACAAACCCTGCTTGATATGCTGGTACTTAGTTTTTGTAATCGCTTCCAGCGGATGACCGCAAACATCGGTTTTTCTGGTTTTAACCTCGACAAAAACGAGCGTATCCTTGTCCAGCGCAATAATATCTATTTCCGAATAGCGAGAAAACCTTTTATTGGTTTCCAAAATCTTATACCCCTTTTTCTCAAGATGCTTTTGGGCAATTTCTTCACCGTTTTTCCCCAGAGAAATATTCGACACAACTATTCACCTTTTTTCTTTTTGATTATATATATCAACACCGCTATCGTTAAAATTACACCTATTATTTCCGAATGTTTAAGAGGCATGCCAAAGCCAATTTTCTCATGGAAAATGAACGACATTGTGATAAATACATAGAACAATGCCGGAATCAAAACCGGGAGATAGTTTTTCTTCTCTCTTATTAAAAACACCGCCGCACACAACAAGGTCGGAATCGCAATCAATTGGTTAAAGAAGGTAAAGTATCTCCAAATCAGAGTAAAACTGTCAGCATTGGTTTTTGCCCAAACCAAAATTCCTAAAACCGCTAAAAGTATCGGAAATACTATCATAAGTCTGTTTAAAATCTTTTTCTGTCCTAATCCGATAGCGTCCGCAATCGTAATTCTTAATCCTCTTAGCGCCGTATCTCCCGATGTTATAGGAAGAATAATTATCGACAACGTTACAATAAATGCAAGATTCAAAGGCACAAATTTATTTGCAATTACGTTTACCACATTAACCGTTCCGATAATATTTTGAGGAACAAGGTTTAGCGAATAAACATCCATCGCAGCTGCAGCCCAAATCATTGCAATCAATGATTCAAGACACATCATGCCATAAAAAATCACCCTTCCGTCATGCTCGCTTTTAACCGTTCTGGATATGATTGTCGCCTGCGTAGAATGAAAACCTGACAACAATCCGCAACTAACCGTCATAAAAAACATCGGAATAATCGGCAAGTTTTTGGGATGAAGATTAATATTTGCAAAAGTCAAGTTCTGCAAATTTACACCGTTTATAAAAAATCCCGCAAGAACAAGCCCCGTACCGAAAATAAGTGCAGCACCGAGAACCGGATAAAATTTGCCTATAATTTTATCTATCGGAAAAAGTGTCGCAAAAATAAAATATAAAGGAATTACAAGATAAGTATTTAATACAATCGTATTTGAAATAACGAACTCTTTTACTCCGAAAAATCGCTCCGTAAACAAATCTCCGGCTGTATAAACAAAAACCGTCGCAAGAAGAAGCAGCATAACGGATACTATTACCATAAATATTTTAAACTCGTTTTTCCCGAGGTATTTTTGGATTAGTCCGGTAATCTGCGCACCGTTATTCCTCATTGAAAGCATACCTGCAAAATAGTCATGAACACCGCCTGCAAAAATACATCCCAGAGGAATAAGAATAAAGGCAATCGGACCGAATAAAATTCCCTGAATAGCACCGATTATAGGTCCCATGCCCGCAATATTCAACAAATGTATGAGTGCATTTCTTCCCTTTGACATCGGAATATAATCTACCCCGTCTCTATGCAAAGTTGAAGGAGTTTCCCGATTGTCAGGCGTAAACAATCTTTCTGTATACCTTGAATAAAAAATATACCCAAGTCCCAAAATTAAAATTCCAACCAAAAAAGTAACCATGGTCATATTATAGCACACAGAAATATTTTGAAAAAAGCCTGTTTCATATTCACTCTTCTTGCGGTATAATAATGTCAGATAACGTTGTGTATCATTTTAACGGGGGAGTTATAACTGCAGGTTGGGTATTATCGCCCGACAGCATACAATAAGGAGAGAAAAATGAAAGTTTTGGTTACGGATAAAATAAATGAATCGGCAGGAAAAATTATTGAGCCTGCGGCAGAAGTGGATTTTCTGCCAACAATGAGCGAAGAAGAATTAGTAAAAATTATTCCAAACTATGATGCTCTTATGGTAAGAAGTCAGACCAAAGTTACACCAAAAATTATTGAAGCGGGTGTAAATTTAAAAATAATCGGCAGAGCCGGAGTCGGAGTCGACAACATTGACCTTGATGCAGCAACACAAAAAGGTATTATAGTCGTAAACTCCCCTGACGGAAAC